>PFRJ01000039.1 GCA_002788515.1 Nitrosopumilales archaeon CG_4_9_14_0_2_um_filter_34_16
AAATCAAAATTGTTCTGATCGACTCAAAGATTTTAACCAAGTGGGGAATAGACAAGTCGTGAAGGTACTCACATTAGATGACTTTGACCTAAAAGGCAAAACCGTTTTTTTGAGAGTTGATATGAATTGCCCAATAGATCCAGAAACATTGGAGATTTTAGGTACCAAAAGAATTGAAGAAGCCATTGAAACACTTCAATCACTAAAAGAAGCCAAAGTGGTGGTAGCATCACATCAAGGAAGAGTTGGAAATAATGACTACACTGGAATGGACAAACATGCAAAAGTTTTAGAAAAATTGATGGGTAGAAAAATAAAATACGTAGAAGATATCATTGGAGAAGCTGCACAAAACGCAATTAAAAATTTGAAGGAAGGTGAGATTCTCCTATTAGACAATCTCAGATTGTGTGCAGAAGAGAATTATGAGTTTAAACCAGAAAACGCAGCAAAAACAATCATGGTTTCTCGATTATCTAAATTATTTGATCTTTGTGTATTAGATTCATTTCCTAGTGCCCACAGATCACACCCATCAATAGTTGGATTTCCACAAGTGTTGCCTGCATGTGCAGGAAGAATAGTAGAAAGAGAAGTTAGAAATCTTGATGAGATAATGACAGTTGCCAAAGCACCTCATGTGATTGTTCTAGGAGGTTCAAAAGTGCCAGACAGACTGGAGGCAATAAAATTATTGATTCAGAATGGTCGTGCCGATCATGTACTGTTAACAGGATTAATTGGCAATGTGTTTATGCGTGCACAAGCTAGAATCAAATCTCCATTAGGTATTAAAAGAGAAGAAGAAGTTGTAGCAAAAGCTCATTCATTGATAGGAGAATATCCAGATGTTTTTGCAACACCCGTAGACATTGCAATTGACAAAGATGGTGAAAGAGTAGAGATGGATGTCAGAGAGATGGGCAAAGGTGATAAAATTTTTGATTTAGGTCCAAAAACTGTTGAATATTATTCAAAATTGATTGCAGGAGCAGGAACTGTATTTATCAGTGGACCTGCAGGATTTTTTGAAAAAGAAAATTTCAGTTATGGAACAAAAGCACTGCTAGAAGCAGTTGCAAATTCAATGGCAACAACAATTGTCAGTGGGGGTCACCTAACAACAGCATTAAAAAAACAAGGGTTGGCAGAAAAAATTGATCATATAAGTACAGCAGGTGGTGCATTAGTATTGTATCTTACAGGAGAAAAACTTCCAATGATTAAAGCACTTGAAGATGCTGCAATAAAATATAGATCTAAATAGAAGAACTACAAGAAGAATTTGGACAAACTCGTTCTTCGGATGTTCCTAAATAGACATCAAAATTACATGCGTTGCAGTGAAATTTTTCAAGAGGATCAAAGAGTTTCATCCAAATAGTAGTGAAGTTTTGGGCAATGTTTCTAGCAAGACCAGAATTACAAATAGCCATAAAATATGATTCAGCGTCATCTATGATCCAAGAAGAGTCAACATCGCCATTTGTTTTAATTATTTCAAAAATCTCATCATTTGTAAATTTAGTGTCAATATCATTGAATTTCTCAAAAATTATTTTTCTTATTTGTAGTGCAATTGGAATTGTAGGAGTAAAATCACTCATACTAGTACAGATTTGCTGCCTCTTCTTTTAATTTATCCACATCTTGAGTATCTTTGAGATTTGCTCCGATGTAGGTATAAAGGGCAGATTTGAGTACTTTGAGGGAAAGCAGTGCACATTTTATTCGGACTGCTTGAAGATGTTCAAGACCCAACTCACTCAAAACGTCATGTTTTTCAATAGCTCTTGCTTCATCAAGACTCTTACCTTTCGTGATTTCTGTCAAGACTGAAGAACAAGCCATGCAAATAGCACATCCTTTTCCATGAAATTTGATATCAGTGATTTTATCATCATCAATTTTCATGTCAATATCAATACTATCCCCACAGAGGGGATTTGAATCATGAAAAGTTACATCGTGATTTTCAATTTGACCATAGTTTATTGGGTTTCTTGAATAGTCAACAATCATTTCATGATAAATGTCTGCATTACTACTCATAATTTGAACACCTTAGCCACAACATTTAATGAATTTACCAGAATATCAATGTCTTGTTTAGTATTGTAAATGTAAAAGCTAGCTCTAGATGTGGCAGCAACATTAAGTCGTTCCATCAATACTTGTGCGCAGTGATGACCAGAACGAACAGCAATTCCTTCTTCATCAATAATTTGAGCTACATCATGAGGATGAACATCTGCAAAATTAAATGATATGACACCGCCACGTTTTGAGATATCCTTTGTACCATAGACATGAAGCCCCTTAACTGCAGATAATTTTTCTAATGCATATTTTGTTAGTTCAATTTCATGTTCTCGTACATTATCCATTCCTATCTTTGTAAGATAATCTATGGCGGCACCAAGCCCTATAACATCTGCAATGTTTGGAGTACCTGCTTCAAATTTGTATGGTAAATCATTCCAAGTAGTTTCATACTTGTGCACTTCTCGAATCATATCACCACCTCCATGAAAAGGAACCATGGTTTCAAGTACAGATTTTCGAATCCATAAAACACCAATTCCAGTAGGCCCTAGCATCTTATGCCCAGAAAAGGCAAAGAAATCACATCCTAGTTTGTCTATATCCACTGTCATGTGAGGAACCGCTTGAGCACCATCAATTAGTGTAGGCACTCCTGCAGCCTTACATTTTGCAATGATTGTTTCAGCATCAGTTATAGTTCCAAGAACATTAGACATCAAACTAAAAGTTACAAGCTTAACCTTGCCAGTTGCAAGTAATTTGTCAAGATCATCTAGAATTAGTTCACCATTATCATCCATTCCAATGTATTCTAGTTTAGCATGTTTTTCTTGAGTAAGAAGTTGCCAAGGCACAATATTGCTATGATGTTCATATTCAGTGGTAACAATAATGTCACCTTCATTGATGTGGGGTCTGCCCCATGCATATGCAACTAAATTAATTGCTTCGGTAGTCCCTCTAACAAAGATAATTTCTTGACGATTTTTTACATTGATAAAACTTGCAATTTTATCTCGTGCTGCCTCATATGCTTCTGTAGATTCCTCGGCTAAAGCATAAACTGCTCTGTGGATATTTGCATTATGATTTTGATAGTAATCAGTAATAGCATCAATTACTTGATTTGGTTTCTGTGTAGTTGATGCGTTATCAAGATAAACTAATTGTTTGTTATCTCGAACTGTTCTTGTAAGTATTGGAAAATCTTTTCTTAAATTTTCAAATAATGTTTCAGTACTTTGCATATCTTAAATCTCCACATAAATTTCGTTGGCGTCTATTTTAACATTGTATATTTTAAGGGGAATTTCTGCAGGAAGATTTTGTGGCACACCATTTACTAAATTAAAAACAGATAGATGTAATGGACATCGAACACCTTCATCACTGAGAAATCCAGTAGAAAGATCTGCATCAGCATGAGTACAAATCAAATCAGTTGCGTGGATTTTGCCTTTAAGATTGGCAATCAATATTTTCTTATCATCGTGTACAAATCCAAAAAGTTGTCCTTCTTTGACCTGCTCTTTATTGCAAGCTTTAATCCAATCAGACAAAATATCACCTATACTTGTAATGTTGTTCTATTTCAGAGTCTTCATTATAGCGAGTCTCTTCAATTTCAACAAATTTAGCTAGTTCCTCATCAGTGTTAATTGTCAATTCTTTATTATCCCATTTAGACTCAATAAGATAAGCAATCCAAGCCCTTACTTGAAAAGACATTTTTCTTGAAAGAGGCTCCAAAAATCCCTCAACAATAGTTCTTTCTGCTTCTTCATGGCTAAGGCACCTAGTTTGCAAATAAAATATTTGTTCTTCATCAATTTGAGCAACAGATGCAGAGTGGGTGGCTTTCACATCGTTAGTGAAAATTTCCAATCCAGGAATTGCGTCAGATTTTGCATCTTTATCCAAAAGAATTGAACGGCCAGACAAAAATGAATTTGATTTTACGGCATTTTCTTTGATTCTGATCATTCCTTTGAAAAGAGATTTGGATTTATTTCTAAGAATAGATTTTTCAACCACTCTACCTTCAGTAGATGGGCTTTCATGATTAACATTAGTTTGAATATCAAATGATTGTTCATTGTTTCCAAAAATTACTTCAGAGTCATTAGATGATGCGCCAGTACCATTAAGAAAATATTCAATCTTGTATCTGGACAGCATTGAACCAAACAATCCTGAATACCAGTTTACTTTAGCATCCTGAGCTAAATCGGTTCGCCTTGTTGAAAAAGTTACAGCATGTTGATCCATCATCTGTAAAGTAGTTATATCCAATTGAGCATTTGCTGCAAGTGTGGTATTCATTAGTTCAAGATATGCTTGTTGGGTTTCAATTTTTGGAGAATACAATTCCTGAACAATTGTAGCCTTGCTACTTTCATCTGCAAATACGATATTTCTAGAAATTGTAGAGTGACCATCTTCAGAAAGGCAGAGTAAAATATGAATTGGTTTATCTACAATTAGATTTCGTGGAATGTGAATAAATACGCCTGAATTAAAGGCAGCGTTGTTTAATGCAGTGAATTTATCATCTTTTGAGTTTGATGCTTCTAGTGATTTTTTAACTAATTCAAAATTATTTTTAATTGCATCAGATATTGATGAAATGATCAATCCTTTTGATTTTAAATTATCAGGAAGATTGATTTTATGAGTATTGGTTCCAATTTGAATAATACATATTTCATTTTCTAGTTCACTTAATCTCTTTGAAAGAAATCCAGGAATTGTTTCAGTTGTGGTTATAGAGAGAGATACTTTTTCTGGATCCATTTTTTTTGCATCAGTGTATTTGTTGTATAATGGAGAAGTCTCTATTGGCAAACTCTCATAGATAGACAAAGAATTCTTTCTATAATTCTTTAACCAATCAGGTTCATTTCCAGATGATGAAATTTCATCAAGATGACTGGTGTTTATTTTTGAAAGAATTTCTTGGGACATGGTTAATCAAAAGTAAGATTGGGGTTTATCCCACTGAGTCATCCATCTCTAGTTTGATGAGTCTGTTTAGTTCAACAGCATATTCCATTGGTAATTCTTTTGTAAATGGTTCCATGAAACCATTAACAATTAGTGATAATGCCTCTTCTTCAGTAAACCCTCTAGTCATAAGATAGAAAATTTGTTCATCTCCAATTTTTCCAACAGTTGCTTCGTGTGTAATTGTTGCATCTTCTTGGTTGATTTCCATGTATGGGTAAGTATCAGTTTTTGAGGTATCGTCTAAGAGTAATGCATCACATCTTACAGTAGATTTTACGCCAGTTGCACCTTTTGCAACATTTAACATTCCTCTGTAAGTTGAACGTCCATCCAATCTGCTTACTGACTTTGATGTAACTTTAGAAGTGGTATTTGGTGCAAGATGAACCATTTTTGCACCAGTATCTTGATGTTGTCCTTTACCAGCAAAAGCAATTGATAGTGTTTCACCATACGCTCTCTCGCCCATAAGATAAACTCCGGGATACTTCATTGTTAGTTTACTGCCAATGTTTCCATCAATCCATTCAACAGTTGCACCTTCATATGCATAAGCACGTTTGGTTACAAGATTGTAAACATCATTACTCCAGTTTTGGATTGTTGTGTATCTTAGTTTTGCATCTTTTAATGCAACTAATTCAACAACCGCAGAGTGAAGTGACTCTGAAGAATAAACTGGTGCTGTGCATCCTTCAATGTAGTGTACTTCTGCACCTTCATCTACAATAATCAATGTTCTTTCAAACTGACCAATATTTTCTGCATTAATTCTAAAGTATGCTTGAAGAGGCATGTCAACTTTGACACCAGGTGGAACATAGATGAACGAACCACCACTCCAAACTGCACTATTCAATGCTGCAAACTTGTTGTCCTCTGGAGGGATAATTTTACCAAAGTATTTTTTGAATAATTCTGGATGTTCTTTTAGTGCTGCATCAGTATCTAAAAAGAGAACACCTTGTTTTGCCAAATCTTCTCTGAGACTATGATACACAACTTCAGATTCATATTGTGCACCAACTCCTGCTAAGAATTTCTTTTCGGCTTCTGGAATACCAAGTTTGTCAAAAGTGTTTTTGACATTTTCTGGAACATCATCCCAGTTCTTTTCTACTTTATCAGATGCTTTTGCATAATAGTAGATGTTTTGGAAATCAATTACACTAAGATCTCCACCCCAATTTGGCATTGGTTTTTGCATAAAAATTTCATAAGAACGTAATCTAAAATCAAGCATCCATTGTGGCTCATCTTTCATTTTACTGATACTAGTAACAGTTTCCTTAGATAGACCTTTTTTGCTAAGGTGTACATACATTTCAGTAGAATCCTTAAAGTCATATTTTGAATAATCCATGTTTAGATTTTCAGCAGTCATGTTCATCATAACCCCGTTATATTATAAATACATGAGGAAAAATAGGCAGAGCTAAATAGCTTGAGCTAAATTTCAAAGTTTAGATAAACAGATTAGAAGAAGAAACATCACTTATACTAACTGAATTTTGAAATTATTGTTTTGCTGAAGCTGATGCTGTTGGTGGAGAGTTTACTGGATCTACGGTAATAGTTACAGTATCAATATTTTCTCTTTCATTGTCATCATAAACTCGTAGTTCAAAGGACAAAACTTTGATTTCGTTGTTGGCAACAATTGGACTTGTGAATGACGTTGTGACACTAGTTGAAGAAGACAACATTACTTTTTCTCCAGAAATTTGTGTCCATTCATAGTAAAGTTTTTGATTTTCATTATCAAAACTCTTGCTTCCATCAAGAGATACTTCGATATTTTCATTTACTACTATATCAGGTCCAGCATCAGACACAATATCTAAACTCAATGTATTCTTAATTAGAATATTCATACTATCTGAAGAAAAGTTAGTCCCATCAGTGACTGTGCAAGTCATGGTAACTGTAGAATCACGAACTACACTGGGAATTGTTACGGAAGTTTGTGGATTGCTACTTTGTTCAATTTCCACATTAGATGAAGTACTCCATGAATAGTTCAATGAGTCACCATCAGAATCACTTGCAATACATTTCAAGTTAGACATTGTGTTTTCATCAACAGTCATATCAGCACCGGCACTAACACGTGGAGCGGAATTATCAGGAGTGACAAATACTATAATTTGATCAGAATTTCTTAATCCATAAGGATCAGTTGCGGTAAGTTCAAAAGCTAAACGTTTAGAACTTGATGCACCTACTTCAGGAGCAGTAAAAGATAATTTTAGACTTGATTTGTCAAAATTAATAGCATTTCCAAAAATTTGTTTCCATTCAGTTACGAGAGAATCACCATCTACATCAATCGCAGACCCGATAACTGTAACTGTGTCCCCTCCTTTCACTCTCTTATCAGGACCAGCAAATACACTTGGTGGAGAATTAATAGATGTAATTGTCACTGCAGCTTGATCAGTGTCAGAATTACCATGATTGTCGGTTACTGTAAATTCAAACACTAGTGGTTCAGCAGCACGGACAGATGGGGAGAAAAAGTAGACAGATGAAGGTGAGCGTTCATAAAGTTCTATAGGTAATCCAGACTTTTGATTCCAAGCATATCTTAAGTTATCTCCATCAGGATCAGTTCCAGTACCCTCTAATTTTACAAGAGCATTCACAGGAACGTGTTGATCTTTACCTGCATCAGCAACAGGAGAATTGTTAGATGGTAATACTTTAACTAATGCAATATCATTTGCCCAACCACTTCCAGAAGCATAACCTGTCACTTGAAATGACATTAATTCTTCAGAGTCGCCTACTTCAGGAGCGATAAATGTTATATTATCTCCATTAAATGAACTAAGTTTAACAGGAGTTCCAATAAATTGGACCCAAGTATAGCTAATTGGATTATTGTTTAATGCTTTACCAGTAACGCTCAAAACGACAGAGTCACCTTCGTGTACTGTTTGTATAGGACCAGCTTCGATTGAGAATAAATTATTTCTAAGTTGGTTTGTGTATTTGTAAACATTTACAGTGTCACTTGCAACTCCACCAAATCCATCATCAACAGTAAGTTGGAATGTTATTGGTTCTAGTTGTGAATAATCAAGTGCAACTGGTTGAAATGTTAAGTGTTTTTGTGTAGTTGATCTTAATTCAATATGTTCTCCAGATAATTGTTCCCATTTGTAAGTCAATTTATCATCATCAGCATCTGAAACTGTAGGAATTATACTCAGGACATGGATGGATTGAATGGCAGGTAAATCACGCCCTGCATCAACATTTGGAATATGATTCACAGAATTTACAATAACTTCAACAATATCAGAACTGGTTGAACCTTGAGGATCAGTTACAAGTAACTCAAATGTTAGAACTTTAATTTCACCATTTTTAACGTCAGGGGCCATAAATGTAGGCTCTTCAACTATATTTGATGATAAAACTACAGATTCACCTTGAATTTGAGTCCATAGATACGTAAGATTTTCAGTATCATCATCGTAGCCTTCTCCAATCAAAGTTACTAGTTTGTTTTCAACTACATTGACAGATTCAGTTTGAGCAAAAGAATCAGAAACATTTCCAATTAGAAAGACACTCAAAAGAAGCGGAAGTAATAAGTAATAATTCACACGGCTAGTTCAGGATTACAGCATATTAAACATTTGGACTAAATGTGATTATCAGGCATGATGAATAGCAAGATACAGACATGAATCACATGTTAAAGTAAAATCATACAGATATTACTTCTTTTAGAGTGTCAAAAGACCCCAATACTGTATGAACCTGAGATACAGTATTTTTTACATTAAATTTTTTGAGCTCATCAGCAGTGAAGGGACCGATGGCAACAACAGGTATTTTTTCCAAGTTTTCTATTAATTGCTTTTCTTCATAGTCTTTTGACATTATCTCAAAAAAACCTCTAACTGAAGATGCACTGGTAAACACTATTCCATCAACATTATTTTGTGAGAATAATAATCTAAATTCATTCCATTGTGTTGTATCTCTAAATGCACAAACATCATACAAGTGGATCTCAAATACATCAATTCCAATTTTGTTTAAAAGTTCTTTAAGAAATGAAGTGGATGCACCACTACGAGGAACAATCACTTTTTTTCCAACAGCGTTAATGGATGTAAATTTTTCACCTACTCCTACCGATGAAAAAGTTGTAGGTTGATAATTGACTTTAATTCCTTCTTCTTCAAGTGCAATAGTAGTCTTTGGACCAACGGACATAACCATAGTATTTGCTACAGCTAGTTGTAACTTTTCAAATTTTCCAACCTGTTTTGCAGTATCAAATAACAGTTTAACTGCTTTAGAACTCATGAACACCGAATAATCAGGATCATAGTTTTTTACAGATTCTAAAAATTCATCAACAATTTTTTCTCCTTTGCTTACAAGTTCTATTGTAGGCAACGTGAGTGGAATAGCATTGTTTTTTTGTGCCAATTCAACAAATTCTGTTGCATCATCTTTGGATCTAGTGATAGCAATAGTTTTTCCATCAAGCATTATTTCCACCCAATATTATCTGATAAATCAACTACTTTACCAATAATGATGTTAGTAGGAGGAATAATTTTGTTATCTTTAATTTTTTTTGCAATATTTGTAACTGTTCCTTTGATCATTTTTTGTTTTGGAGTGGTTCCGTTTTGGATTACAGCTACTGGGGTTTTTTTGTCCATTCCACCAGAGATAAGCTGTTTGCAAATAATATCAATTCTTGATAATCCCATCATAATTACAATTGTGTCAACAGATTTTGCAAGGTTTTTCCATTTGACAATTTCTTTTTTCTTTTCTGGATCCTCATGGCCAGTGACAAAAACAACTGATGATGCATATTTTCTATGCGTTAAAGGAATTCCAGCATATGTTGCAGAACCAATTCCAGAAGTTATTCCAGGGATAATTTCATATTTTACTTTGTTTTCTTTGAGAAATTCTGCCTCTTCACCACCACGGCCAAAAATAATAGGATCTCCACCCTTTAATCGTACCACATTTTTTTTGGATTTTGCATATTTTATCATCAAACCATTTGTCGTGTTTTGATGTGTTGTATCATCGCCAACAGCACGGCCAACATAGATTTTTTCTGTAGAATTTGGAATCATGGAGAGAATTTTCTTGCTTACCAGCCTGTCATATAGAACAACATCTGCTTTTTCTAGCAATTCAACTGCACGTAATGTAATTAATTTATGATCTCCTGGCCCTGCACCAACAAGATACACTTTTCCTGTCATGTCTTATTCCACTCCTCTACTTTTTCTCTCCAATTTAATGCAAGATCATTTACTCCTTTTGATTGTAATTCTTCTCCAACACTTTTTCCAAGTAATTGAGGATCATTTTTCTTACCAGTTTTACTTACATGCAGAGATTGTTTACCATCAACAGAAAATGCAAATACGGTTAAGGTCATTTCAGGGCCGTTTGATTTTGCGTATGCCCCAAGAGGGAACCTACACCCAGAGTCTACATAGTCAGATAACGCACGCTCTGCTTCAATCTCCAATCTAGAATCTGCATCTTCAATTTTTTTCAACATTGAAATTGTTTGAGAGTCATCTGCTCTGGCAACAATTGCGATTGCACCTTGTCCAGGAGAGGGAGAAAATTCATCTACAGGTAATGAAGAATAATTCACATCCACACTCAGTCTTGTAATTCCTGCTTGTGCAAGAACTATTGCATCAAAATCTTCACCAGAGATTTTTTTTATTCGAGTTTCGATGTTGCCTCTAATTGGTTTTACTTTAACATCCGGCCGTTTTCTTGAAATTTGAACAGCACGACGAAGGGAACTGGTTCCAATTACAGCACCAGATTTGATATTTTCCAATGAAGAGCCATCTGAAGAGATAAAAACATCATTTACAACTTCACGTTTAGGGATAGATGCAATTATCAGATTGTCATCTAGCTCTGAAGGGACATCTTTTAGACTGTGTACTGCAAAATCTATTTCTTTTTGTGTTACGGCCCTATCAATTTCTTTTTCGAATATTCCTTTTTGGTTAATTGTGAATAACGGTCTAGCATCAACATCGCCCTTTGTAGTGATTGTTTTGATTTCATATTCATAATCAGGATTCACTTTTTTTAGTTCTGATATCACCCAGTTTGTCTGAGCAATAGATAATTGACTTCCGCGAGCACCAACTATGTATTTCAATTTTTCACCGATTTGAGTGCAGTATCATATGCATCAAGTGTTTTGTTCAGATCATCTTCAGTGTGTGCATCAGATAGAAAAACCACTTCAAATTGTGATGGGGCAATGAATATGCCTTTTTTTAACAAAGTTCTAAACATTTTTTGGAATTTTCTAGAATCAGCTTTCTTTGATGTTTTATAATTAAGTACAGGTTTGTTTGTAAAGAAAATCTGAAACATTGAAGAGGTAAAATTGATTTGGTGTGATATGTTCATATCAGTTGCCATATCATCTAGTGCAGTGGTAAATAGAAGATTAAATCTTTCAAGTTTAGAGTAAATCTTATTTTTTAATTTATTAATTGTCTTAATTGAACTAATTGCAGCACTTACCGAGATGGGATTTCCTGCAAAAGTGCTTGCCTGATATACCTTACCTTCAGGGGATAGTAAATCCATTATCTCTTTTCTTCCACCTACTGCAGAAATTGTAAATCCGTTGCTTAGTGCTTTTGCTATTGTTGTGATATCAGGCTTTATTCCAAAATATTCTTGGGCTCCACCAGGTGCTACTCTAAAACCAGTAACAACTTCATCAAAAATCAACGGAATGTTATTCTCTTTAGTAATTTTTCGTAAATCAGATAAAAAGTTCTTTTCTGGTAAAATTAAACCCATATTAGCTAAAATTGGTTCTACAATCACTCCGGCAATATCTTTGTTTTTTCTAATTATATTTTGTAAATCTTCAATGTTGTTATATTCTGCAACCAGAGTATTGTTTGAGACTTCATCTAATCCACCATCAGAAACAGAGATACCATTATGTGCAGATCCGGATCCTGCTTTCACTAAAACAGAATCATGTGCACCATGATAGCATCCTTCAAATTTTATGATTTTTTTCTTTTTTGTAAATCCACGTGCTAATCTAATTGCAGTCATTGTAGATTCACCACCAGTATTCATCAATCTTACTTTGTCAACAGATGGAAAATTGTTAATGATTAATTTTGAAAGTTCTACTTCTAATTCAGTTGGAGTACAATACAACGTGCCTTTTGAAAGTTGGTTCACTACAGATTGAATAATTTCTTTTCGTCTATGTCCTAAGAGTAAAGCACCATATCCATTACAAAAGTCAATGTAACGATTGTTATCTACATCCCAAATGTATGCCCCATCTGCTTTTTTTGTAAAGAAAGGATATGGATCAAAATACCTAACAGGGCTGTTAACGCCT
>PFRJ01000060.1 GCA_002788515.1 Nitrosopumilales archaeon CG_4_9_14_0_2_um_filter_34_16
TACATCGCCATTGACGAGTAAGTTATGAGCCATGTTTGGTACATAACCAAATTGCATTCCGTTAACAACTGTTGCAGTGTTATGATGTTGGAACATTGCTCCTGCATCATAGTTACCTTCAGGTGTTAGGTACAATTGATTGTATTGGAGTTGGAATTCTAGTGCGTCTGCATCATAGAATTGTCTATCTAGAGAAACTTCGCTTCCACTAACTTTTGTCTTCTCTACCATTAGTTTCTTGTATCCATTGACTGGATCAACGATTGCAATTCCGTACATGCCGGAAAGAACGTGTTGGTCCATGCCAATTAGTTTGACACCAGAACAGTGGTATTTGAAAACACCAGCAGATTCAGCAATGTAACAGTATTGACTTGTTTCACCCGGATTAACGGATTCAAAGTTTCCTGCTGACATTTGAGATGCGTGCATATCGTTACCGTGTCCAGTAACTTCGTCTGATGGAATTGTAAGTGTCATTTTTACAACATCACCTTGTGTAACTCTTAGTGTTGGTCCTGGGACTTGTCCACTAAAGGTCATGGCGTTGTAAGTTTTTCCTCCCATGATTGGAAGTTCAACACTTTCACCAGTCAAATTGAACTCGACTACGTCTCGTCCAGTTTGTGATAATGCACCACAATCAGTTTCTGCGAATGCTTGAGGCATTACAAGCTGTAAACCGCCCATTTGCTTAATTTGGTCCATCACATTGACATCCATTTTGTTCATGTCAAGTGATTGTCCAGCAATCTGGGTTTGTGTGTATGTGCTTCCGAATAAGGTTGCCCCCATTACAGCTACTGCTGCAATTGTAAAGAGCATGCTAGTACGCTTATTCATAATGCATCGTGATCTATGAATCCTATATAATAATTGCCTTTGAACCAACTGTGATAGTATGAAAATATCTGAAAAAGAATGAATAATGGGTAAATAATCGATAAAGTCAGCATGAAGTTTAGGCTGGATCAAGATTCACTTGGACAAGTCAAGATTCCATATGACGCATATTATGGAGCATTCACAGGAAGAGCAATCAAACAATATCATGTCACAGGTAACAAAAGCCATCAAAATTTGATCAATGCATTTGTAATGATAAAACGGTCTGCAGCAGTTGCAAATGTAAAGACAAAAGCAATTGATGCAAAACTGGGAAATGCAATCATTTCAGCATGTGATAAAATACTATCCGGAAAACACGTAGATCAATTTGTAGTAGACATGATAAATTCTGGAGCAGGAACTGCGTTTAACATGAACTCTAATGAAGTCATTGCAAATGTCGCATTAGAAATTTTACATAAAAAGAAAGGACAGCATGAGTTCTTGCATCCAAATGATCATGTAAACATGTCACAGTCAAGTAATGATACTTATCCAACTGCAATGCATGTTGCAATTTTGATGAACCTAAAAGAAACAATTCCTGCAATTGATATTTTAATAAAATCATTATCAAAAAAAGCAAAGCAGTTTTCAGCATTTAAAAAAATTGGCAGAACACATCTAATGGATGCATTACCAGTTACACTAGGTAGTGAATTTACAGCATATGCAACGTCAATAACTAAAGCAAGAAACGCAGTTGTTGCATCACAAAAAGAGCTACAAAATGTAGCACTTGGTGGAACTGCTGTAGGTTCTGGCGCAAACACACCAAAAGGCTATAGAAAAATTGCGATATCAGAGCTTTCAAGAATTTCAAAACTTGCACTAAAACCTGAAAAAGATATGCAGCATGGTTTGCAAAGTAAATTTGCAGTTGCTAATGCATCAAGTGCGTTACGAAATTTGGCATTGGAAATTGGAAAACTTGCAAACGACATCAGATTGATGGCATCAGGCCCAATTGCAGGATTGTCAGAGATTGGAATTCCAGCAGTACATGCAGGTTCATCAATCATGCCAGGAAAAGTAAATCCATCTTTAGCTGAATGTATGAACATGATCTGCTTTAACGTAATTGGAAATGATACTTCAGTATCATACGCAGCGCAAAGCGGACAGTTTGAACTAAACGTAATGTTGCCAGGAATGCTAAAGTGTGTACTAGAGTCTACAGATATGCTTAAAAATTTCTTGCCAATATTTTCTGCAAATCTAATTGACGGACTTACTGCAAACAAAGAAAAACTGCGTGCCAACATTGAAAACAGTCCTGTAATCGTAACATTACTTACACCAAAAATAGGATATCTAAAGTCTGCAGAACTTTTCAAAGAATCCTTGAAAACAGGGAAAACTATCAGAGAACTTGTTGTTTCAAAGAAACTAATGAGCAACAAAGAGATAGATTCTCTGTTCGGATAGATATGGCAAAAATTTTCGTAGAGGCGTATGGATGTTCTGCAAGTTTTGCAGATTCAGAGATGATTTCAGGATTGATTCTAAATGGCGGACATACATTAGCAGATAACTCTGCAGAATCTGATCTAAATGTTATTGTTACATGCTCAGTTAAAGATTCAACTGCAAACAAAATGATGTACAGGATTAATTCATTAAAATCAAAACCACTCATCGTGGCAGGATGTCTTCCAAAGGCAGAAAAAGAAAACGTTGAAAAATTTTCAGAAAATGCAAGTCTACTTGGTCCCAATTCACTAGGAAAAACTCTTCAAGTGATTAATTCGACTCTAGCGGGAAGAAAGCAGATTGCATTAGAAGATACTGATTTATCAAAAGTTGGACTTCCCAAAGTAAGACTAAACCCTACTGTGGGAATTGTGGAGATTGCAAGTGGGTGTATGAGTGAATGCACATTTTGTCAAACCAAACTATCAAAGGGAGATCTGTCAAGTTATAGACTAGGAGACATTGTAAGACAAGTTCAAACAGAAATCAGAGAGGGATGTAAAGAAGTGTGGCTAACATCTACAGATAATGGCTGTTATGGGTTTGATATCGGTACTGACTTACCGTCATTAGTGAATGCAGTATCAGAGATTCCAGGTGATTTTATGATACGAGTTGGCATGATGAATCCAATGTACATGCCAAGAATTAAAGAAAAATTGATTGAGTCTTTTGACAATGATAAGATTTTCAAATTTCTACACATTCCAGTACAAAGTGGAAGTGATAAAGTACTAAACGACATGAAACGAGGTCATACCTCTGGGACATTTAGAGAAATTGTAAATAGAATGAAAGACAGGTTTGGAGGCTTTACTATTTCCACAGATATCATTGTAGGTTTTCCCACTGAAACAGAAGAAGAATTCCAAAAAACAATAACATTGCTAGATGAAACAAAACCAGATGTTGTCAATCTATCAAAGTATAGTGCAAGACCCGGAACGGATGCAGCTGAATTGGATCAGATTGATGCAGCTGAGATCAAACGAAGAACAAAGATAATTTTTGAGCAGATCAGCAAATTATCAATGGAGAGCAATCAAAAATGGATCGGTTGGAAAGGCAAAGTCCTGTTTGATGAAAACACAGACGAAGGTATCAAGGGTAGAAACTTTGCTTACAAGCCCATAGCAGTGGAAGATAAGGTAGAATTGGGTCAATCACATATAGTTGAAATCACAGATGCCACGGTAAAGAGATTGATTGGTAAGATCGCAAGCTAATTTTTTTCGATCTAAAATTTGATTAAAAAAACGTAAGAAGGTTTTTTATCTAAATCAGAAAATAAGATTAGAAATGAGTTTTCAAGTTAAAGAACCAGTTTTAGTTGTAGGCCTTGGTGGCGTAGGCTCAAAATTGGCAATAGATGCAAAAAATACCCTAAATTCAGATTGTCTAATAATTAGTAACGATAAGAAAGATCTCTCATCTGAGATTCCTTCTGTTCATGTTTCAACAGAGTCCGTGATCAATCCATCAGTTCAGTTAATCAGAGGCTCAACTTACAAAGTTGCAGACGAAATTAAATCAAAAATTTCAGGATATTCTACAGTTATCTTAATGAGTAATCTAGCAGGTAAAGCAGGCTCAGCTATGGCTCCAGTCATATCAGAGATGTGTAAAGAAGTAGATGCAGGATTAGTATCATTTGCAATTATGCCTTTCAAATATGAAAAAGACAGAATTTTCAATTCAGGAGTGGCTTTGAAAAGAGTAAGAGAAAACTCCGAGTGCACAATTGTACTTGATAACGATTCATTACTTGAAAGCAATCCAGACTTGAGCCCAAAGACATGTTATGGAATTGCAAATTCTGCCATCATGCATGTTGTAAACTCACTTGGTTCATCAGAAATATCCAGTGAAACAAATATTCTATCAACTAGCAAAAACGGTCAACATATTGAAGATTCACTAAGAGATTCACTCAAAATGCTTTATGGAAATGCCCCACCAAACTCAGTTAAGCGCTCAATATTATACGTGGTCGGAGGAAGCAATATCCCAGTAGGAGTTATCAATTCAATCACAAACATGACAGCAGGAATAGTAAGTGAAAGTAATTCACAAATTGATATGACATCATCTTCTGAAGAATCCATCGTAATGCTATCATCAATTCAAGGAATGACAAAATTTGATAGTTATGATCCATTAGGAATGATTCCACAAGATAACACTCTTGATTGGTCTACACCAGAATGCAGTATTGATTGTAAACTAGATCTATATCAACTAGAATAGACAAAAATTAAAAATACAATATTCTAAAAATTATTCTTTTTTCTTTGGTGCTTTTTTAGCTGGTGCTTCTTCTTTAGCCGGTTTTTCTTTAGCTGGTGCTTCTTCTTTAGCCGGTTTTTCTTTAGCTGGTGCTTCTTCTTTAGCCGGTTTTTCTTTAGCTGGTGCTTCTTCTTTAGCTGGTGCTTCTTCTTTAGCTGGTGCTTTTACTTTGTCAGCAATTTTTTTAGTTTCTTTTTCAGGAATTACTGAAGATTCTACATCTGACTCATATCTAGAAACAAGAACATATCCTTCATCAGTTTTAGTCATCCTGACTCTAACTTTTCTTGGAGGACTTCTAACACCTTTTGCCCAAATGTCATGAGTCAACTCTTCTTCAATCTTAATTGTCTCAACTTTCATGTGATGACGAGCAAATTCTTTAATCATGTTGGTAGCTCTAACTGCTCTGTGTTGTGGTTGAGAAATCAAGGCTTTTCCAAGATTAATTGTATAAACTCGTTCTAATTCTTGAGACATCTATCCTACCTCCACATCAGTTGATCTCCAAGCTCTGCGCTTTGGATTGGTTCTAACATTTCTTTTTGTCTTTAGAATTATCCATGCAGGTACTGCTGAAGTCTGTCTAGTTTTTTTTAACAGACGGATTTTCCTTGGAGAGGACTTGCGTGCAGCCATAGATTTTCAGGCACGAAGAGCTCTTTTTAAATCATGTGTTAGAATTGCCGCACTCAATGAAGGAAAAAAGCGTGTTTTATTGTATCGGAGAATTGCTGTATTCTTTTTAATTCATAAAAGATCAAAGAATGAAAAATTTCTTTTTCTGCAGACGAATTACAGAACTTTACTGATCCTTGAGTCATACATTATTTCTGATGTTTTCTGAGTCTGATTCTAAACGTGTGAATATCTTGCTCATTTTATATGTCTACCACAAAGTGGTATTTTGTGATATGTAGCATAACTGCATCTAGTAATTTAGCGGGCAATAGATTATTTTTTTGCCATTTCTGCAATTATTCTTGAAATCTCATCCTTGTTGACACCTATTGCCTGAGAAACTGGATTATAATCCTAGTCGTTGAATTTGGAAATTGTCAACGAAACCTTTTCAGTGCAGCATATTTTCTGAACACTTTGTTTTAGGTCTGGAAATTTTGTGTCAGAATACCACATAAGAGAATAGATATCGGCAATGTCCTTAATCCTCTTGTCCTCTTTGTTCCTGTTTAGAACAGAGTTTATCTTCATAGAAACTAGCGCCTCTGGATGTGGGAACATTATCTCTTTTCCAAAGTATCCTGACATGACAAACTGATTGCCAGAGAAAACATTTGCAAGTAGTGGCTCATCGATTGGATCCAAACCAAAGAGCGCCTTTATCCTTGGATGTATTTTGTCTACAACTGGGTCGACAAACAGATCAAACATCTCATATTTAAGACGCCTTTTGGACTCTTCTTCTGTTAAAAGCTTTTTAGTTTCAAGATCATGATGTTGCACAAAACGTGATCCTATTCCATAGTATTTCATCTCTTTTAGAATCTCAATTGATTTGGAAAATGCAGATTTTTGCAACTGTTCATCAGACCAAGTTCCATGTGAGTTTTTGTAGATTACAGGTGAATCATTTTAGAAAACGAATGTGGAAATAAAATGATGTTTACAGATCATACATCTGTGCACATCTTGTTTTTTGGTATTTTGGAGTATGAACATGGCATGTTCATGTTCTTTCTTTTTTCTTCTCGTAAAACCACATCTCACCGGTCGTTTGACCTTGTTGGTTTTGGGAGCTCTGGCCCCACGAATTCGAGTTTTTGGCATTAATGAGCCATGATACAAGAGATTTGTCTGGAAGATATTTAGTGATTATGAACAAAATATTCATCAAGCAAATAACTGAAAATAGTTTATTATAATTACTAACTTGTCCGAACTACCAAAAAATATAACCAAACTAACATTTCGAGTATACAAAGAAACAGAAGGAGGGTTTTATACCAAGTGCGTTGAGTTTCCTGGAATCATAACGGAAGGAGACAATGAGGGCGAGTTAAGGAAAATGATATTGGATGTTCTTGATTGCTATTTTGATTCATTTCCGATCGACAGAGTAAAGATCTCTGATCTAAAAAACAATCAAATTGAGGTTACTGTATCCTGATTTTCCAAAAAACAACTTTTGTAATGAACCTCTGCAAGTAAATAAGATATAATGTCGGAGAATCATGTACCTGATTGTCCATTAGAAATATTTTTCATGTTTCAGAAAAAATTTATTTATTAATACACAGTCATAGTACAACTATATGCGGGTGTTAGGAGACAGCAAAGACTTTGCTCCGATGTATGAATCACTATCAAATAACGATCCTAGAAAAACACGAATCCGAGATGTCAAGTATTCGCTAGAAAACGACCAAATTATCGGAGATGCCATTCCCTTTGATAGATGGCCCAAAAAATTTCGTAATGAATTTGACTGTTTATATCGTGTCAGATTATCTGATTCGGACAGATTGCTCTATACCATTACAGTGGACACAAAAACAGGACAGAAAATAGCCCTGATGCTCAAAATAATGAATCATAAGGAATACGACAGACTGTTCAGATATTAGTACGTATATCTATCATACATATATTTTATATACTTATATGTACTATAAACAATATACATTGAAAACGTTAACAGACAATAATAAACAAAAATCAAAGCCATATCTGGGAATTGTAGAATACTTGGATTTTTTGTTGGAAGCGACAAAAAAGGTCAACCCCACACTACGAAATGTTGCCACTGTAGCCAAGACAATATCCAAATACAAGTATTTTGAGACAAAAAGCCAGCTGAACAAAAAATTGCCAAAGACAATGCAGTATCCAACATTTAACTTCATACTGGATTATCTGCAAAAAACAAACATGATACAGCTAAATCCTGATGGCTCAATAGTGTGGATCTATCCTACCAACCAAAAACTAAAGAAGAGAATCAGCCAAGCAAAGTCGCTTTAGTTTTGCGTGTTACCGGGTTATTTTTTATTAAAAAATCTCAACATTCATCTTTCAGATTCTTTTAAGATAAATTTTTGTTATGATAAGTGAAAAAAAGAATTTCTAGAATCAACGATTCACCAAGGTTCAACGTAGTCTGCCTGTCTGCAGACATCTCAAATGTTGATTTCACAGGATTAGAATCAGGTGCGAAAGAATTGCGGAGAATTATCTGGCATTTCTCAACATTGCGTCAATTATGATGTATTGGAGAGTTTTGGGATGAGTTGAATAAAACGAATTAGAAAATGAAAACTAATAGTCATAGATAAGGATTGTAAGCAATATTTGAAAACATTACATGAAAATCTCTTGAACAAGAAAAAATCAAGAAAGTCGTTACTTGTGAATCACGGACACCATCCGGTCCATGAAATCATTACAACATTAGTGATTAAAAGTTAAAGAAATTTTTTCAGTTGTAATTATTTCAAACAACATAGAAAATAATTTCAGTGTTTGAAAACCGTTAAAACCTTGCCCAATTTAGGCGCAAAATTTTAGCATGATTTGTTAATTGAGAGTTCTTAAATACGTGAATCTCTTTTTAAATGAATCTCAGGATTTTAGGCAATTTTGAATCTGTTTTAATATCCTAGCAGATGCGCCCCACACAATTTGATTTCGATATTCAAACGTATACATTTCTTGAATGATGTTGTGAGCTGGGTCAGGATCTTTTTTTTCGGTTTTTAAAAATGATTCCAAAGGAATGTGAAAAATCTTTTCAACTTCATTGTTGGCTGAGAGAGTGGGGATTTTGTCAATAATTGAAACAAAGGGTAAAATCAGAAAACCTGAATTCAAAGTTACAACCGGTTCTAGTTGGCCAATCACTTGTGATTTAGAAATGGACAGTCCTATCTCTTCTCTAGTTTCACGTAATGCAGTTTCTAAAAGATCTGAATCACCTGAATCTAATTTTCCACCTGGAAATGAAATTTCTCCTGCATGAAATTTCATATGTTTGGGTTTTTCAGTCATTATAACAATTGGTTCGTTTCCATAAATCACAACAAGTATTGATGCAAAGTTATACTGCTCCTTAGTTTCAATTATAGGATTAATGGGTGTAGAAAGGATGGATTTTAAATCATCTAAGAGCATTGTGGTTCTTTCCTACTATTCCATATGGGCTTATGTATTCAAAGGTTTTAACCGAGTAGAAAAGAAATTGAAATATGACGATCAGGTATGAAGCTAATCCTCCCAAAGTTTTACCGGACGTAGATACAAACGAGTCAATCAAAAAATTTGTAGAAAAGATAAAGATCATATCAAAGAAATGCGATGCAATTCATCTAACTGAAAATGTCTTAGGATACCAAAGAGTTTCACCCATCAAAATAGGACAAATAATCAGAAATGAGATTCCAAACTTGCCAATTACTGTTAGTCTTCGAGTCAGAGACAAAAGCGAGAGTGAGATTTCAGAATTTGTTGACAAATGCATATCAGTTGGTTTTTCAGGAATTTTGATTTTGATGGGAGATCCATCGCAAACAGGTGCAAAAGACTCTGGTCAGATTCCTAGTTTGACAGTAAAAAAACTAAAAGAACAAGGGACAAAAATTGATTTGTATTTGTCCATTTCAAACAAGCCTGATTTCTCTAAGATTGGAAAAAAAATAGATGCAAACCCCAAAGGATTCATGACGCAGGTAATTCAAAACATAGAACAAGTTCAAAATTTACATGACAATCTCAAAGGATTTTCAATAATTCCAATTCTCTTGTATCCGTCACCTAAAAATGAAAAATCTGCAAAATTTTTGAACTTGGATTTAGATGCATACGGTCAGGAATTTGAAGAGTTGGTAAACAAAACACACGAGATAACAGGAGATGTATTGATTACATCACCAAATGATTTTAATGGGTTAAACGAGTTTTTGGAAAAACTTTCCAATTAGAGCACGAAGTATTTTGCATCGGGGTGATGTATCACTATTGCAGCAGTTGATTGTTCAGGTATAATCTGACCTGATTCAGTTAATGTCATTCCAGACTTTTCAGGTTGCAATAATTTCCAAACAAGATGATGTTGAGAAACATCAGGACAGCTAGGAAATCCCCAACTGTATCTTAATCCACCTTTTTGCAATTCCAGTTCAGATTTTATTTTTCGGTTTATCCACTCTGCCAGGGCTTCAGCTACTTCTACTGCCAACCCATGAAGATAGTAAGCATCAGTATACTTGTCTTCTTTGTTCCACTGTTCAATAATATCAGAGACCTTATTGCCAACAGTTACTGATTGAAATGCCACAATGTCATCTTGGCCAAAATAATCAGTAAGGCAAAGATGATCAGGCTTTGCAGAACGCGGAAATTCTAGCTCCACATCATCGCCGCCAGGATTCTCTACAAGCAATTTTCTGCCATTATTATGACACTTGAAATATCCATACACGATTTCAGGTTCAAAGAGTTTGTCTCGAATAATTCTAATTTTCCATTCAGTCAGTAATTGTTCATGTTCTTCTTCAGATTCAGCACCAGATTTTCCACGCAATCCCCAAGACAGTTTGAAGAGAGATTTTTTGTCAATCATGGTCCAAACTTCGGCCATGTTAATTTGAGCAGATTTTAATCTGATTGGCTCTCCAATAATTTTAGGGGTTGGAGGGAAAACAGGCTTTATCTCACTTTTTGGAAGAGAGTCTTGATCAACTATCTCAGTAGATCTTTCTTTCCAGTTTTCTAATTTTTCTTTCCAATCAGCTAAGAGTTTAGGTTTTCCATCAGAAATCAAAACATCCATAGTTTTTAGACCTTCAAACATGGTATTGCAATAAAACACTCCAGGTTCGTAAATTCCGTCTTCTTTTGCTATTCTGTTGATGTAGTTGCTGTTAATTGCAGCACCTCCACAGAGAATCGGAATAGACATATTGTTTTTTCTTGCATGATCTACAAAGAATTTCATTTGTTTTGAAGTCGATACTAATAATGCAGATAATCCTATTGCGTCAGGTTTAGTTTCATCAATTTTTTCAAGGAATTTTTGCAATGGGACTTGTTTTCCTAAATCATGGACCGTGTATCCATTGTTTTGAAAAATTGTCTTTACAAGATTCTTGCCAATGTCATGGACATCACCGTAAACTGTACCTAAAACGAGTACTCCTTTGCTTGTGCCTTCCTCTTTTACTAAATATTTCTCCAACTCCCCAACGGCGGCTTTCATACATTCAGCAGATTTTAAAACAAATGGAAGAATTAATTCGCCTGAACCAAATTTGTCACCAACTTCTTTCATGGCAGGAAGTAAATCCTCATTGAGAGTTTTGATGGCAGCATCATGTGTGATTTCTTTGGGCAAATCAAGAGACAAAAGACCTTCAGAATTTTTAATGCCATCAGCATTACCAAGTTTCTCGGCTATTGCAGATACAACATCATTTTGAATTCCATCTTTGAGTCTATTTACAATTCTAAAGTTTGCACGTTTTCCTGCAGGCCATAAAGGATCCACATCAACTTGCTTTGAGACAGTACCACTTTGAGGTCCTGCATTCTCAAAATAAGTGATCAAATCAGACAAGGCATTTGGATGAGTGTTAAAGATCAGATCTTCTGCAAGTTTTTTCTCTTTCTCATCGATTTCACCATAAGGGATAATCTCTTTTGCATTGACTATTGCAGTGTCAAGTCCTATCTTGACAGCATGATACAAGAATATGGAATTTAGGATTTTTCTAGCATACGGTGCAAGACCAAAGCTGATGTTACTAAGACCCAGAGTTGTAAAACAATCTGGAAATTTTTCTTTGACTAGTTTAATTCCTTCAAGAGTGTTTTTTCCAGCATCAAGAAATTCGTCCTCTCCTGTTGCCAGAGTAAATGTAAGAACATCAAAAATGAACTGCTCAATTTTTAATCCGTATTTTTTTCCTGTTTCATAAAGCAGCGTAGCGGTGTCAACTTTTTGCTGAGGTGTTTTTGCCATTCCTTCTGGACCAATACACAAGGCAATTGCAGGCAGACCGTACTTTGCCATTATAGGAGCTAATTTTTCGAATCGACTTCCATCGCCTTCCAGATTAATGGAATTAATTATTGGTCTGCCAGGTATCTGAGTGACTGACGCTTCAATAACTTCAGGATCGGTAGAGTCAATCACAAGAGGAGCGTCAATTTCTAAGCTTAATCGTTTCACTAGATTTAACATGAACTCGCGTTCGTCTGCTCGTTCAGTTGTTGCAACACAAACATCAAGACAGTGAGCCCCATCCTCAACTTGTATTCTACCTAAATCTACTAAACCATCATAATCATCTTCAAGAACTAACTTCTTTGCTTTACGAGAACCCTGAGTGTTGATTCTCTCTCCAATGATTAGAGGTGGAGGAATTTGTTTTAGATCAACTGCTTTTAACGCTGAGCTTACTCTTGGAACTGTCAATGTTGTAAAATCACATCCATTTTTGTAAATACTTAACCCTCGACAGAATTGGCTCTTTCGTCAATTACTTTCCTTAAAGCCTTAATGTGTTCAGGATTTGTTCCACAACAACCACCGATAATTCTAACTTTTTTGTATTCATCAAGAAAATCACCTAATGCCTGGCCCATTTTTTCAGGAGTCATCTTGTAAACTGCCTTGCCTCCATCATTTTCAGGCATGCCTGCATTTGGAACTACTAGCAAATTGTGTTCATTTTGCTCATCCAACCACTGAACACTGGGAGTCATCTCAACAGGGCCAGTAGAACAA
>PFRJ01000049.1 GCA_002788515.1 Nitrosopumilales archaeon CG_4_9_14_0_2_um_filter_34_16
TGCCACAGGATCCAAGTCCAACGTAGTTTGAGTGACACCATCAATTGTTTCACCAATGTACATCTCATTACCGCCAGCAAACTGTGTTTGTTGGTAAGTCCACTTGTTTCCTTCAAGATCAGTCCATTCAGCAGTGATGCTGCCAGTATTAGTTATTGGATCTAAATTAACTTGGACATTTCCAGTAATTTTTTTGTGTCCACTCCCATCATAACTAAATGCGTCGTGACCACCTTTTGGAGTTATTCCATCAATAATGTAAGCAGTGTTACCCACAGATTTTATTTTTGTTAAAGGTAATTCTCCACCTGTAATTGAAGTATCACTAGAAGATATTGCAGAAAATTCCAAATCTACGGAATTAGTAGAATCACTAGATGTATTTTCAGAAGATGTGACTTGAGCAGATGTTGCACCACCCACAATGATAGTTCCTCGCATATCAGGATGAACTGCACAATAATAGTAAAATACACCATCATCATTTAACACAATAGGATCTGCCACACCATCGATTCCAACAATTCCAGTGTCAAAGATGCCATTTATCATAGAACTTGCATCGGCAGGTGAAGCGTCAGGACTAGCATCAGTACTAGTGGCAGTATGTATTTCAGGTCCAGCATTTTTGAATACTATAGAAGCACCTGCTGGAATTTCAGCAATTTCTGGAGAATAAGATCCTGGTTGAGAATAAGGCAAAATTGTAATTTCACACACTACACTTCCAGTAGCATCAGAACAGTATTCAGGTAATGCAGCATGAACAGTATTACTTGGAATAAATAATGTCAGAAACATTAATGACATAACAGTTACAGTAATAGAGATAATTTTTTTCATTATGGTACAAATTTCGAAGAAGAATATTTAAGAAGATTCCCAAATCAGTTCCAAATGGTTTGATACATTTGGGGAAAGTCTTTTAGCATTTCATCCAACCATACACATGGGACATGATTAATGAAATTCAAGTCGAAAGTCAAATAGAAAATGTCGTAATGCCTGATAATCTAAAAATCGGATTGATGGTTGCAGAACAACGAAAAAAATGTGCTTCTGGTGGTTGTTTTGAAGAATTCTATGGACTTGGATTTGGTCAATCTCCTTTTCATGTCCTGCCTGTTTTAGCAAAAGCATTATCAGAAACTACAGAAAAAGGACATTATTCAGATGCAGAAGGAATTTTAGAACTAAGAAAAGCAATTTCTGATTTTAACAAAAGACATTTTGGATTAGAGGTTGACCCAAAAAGAATTGTTGTGGGTCCAGGAACTAAAGACATCATCAATACACTATTTGGAATCATTAAAGGTGATGTGATACTGCCATCACCATCTTGGATTGGATATAGACCACAAATTTATTTGTTAAACAAGCATTTTCATACATTTTTTCTAAAACCAGAACATGATTACAAAATTAACCCTGAAGAGTTTGAAGAATTTGTATCAAAATTACATGAAGGTCAACATACTCTAGTTCTGAACAATCCTCACAATCCCACAGGAGCACTATATACCAAAGAAGAACTAGAAAATCTTGCAGATGTTTGCAGAAAACACAATGTTTTGGTTTTAGCCGATGAGATTTATGCCCTTGATACGTATGATTTTTCTAAATTTACTAGCATGGGGCAAATATACCCTGAAGGAACATTTGTGACAAATGGATTATCAAAGGATCGTTCTGCGGGAGGATACAGACTGGGTTCGTGTATCCTGCCTACGGCATCTTCAGAAAAATTAGCTTCAGATTACAAAAAAGTGGCAGCCACAGTATACACCAATGTCTCCACACCCATCCAATATGCTGCAATCAAAGCCTATGAACCTAATTCTGAAATTGATGATTACATCAACATGACTCGAGAGATTCATAGAATCATGGGAACGTATCTTTCAGAAGAGTGGGGTAAAGTTGAAGGTATAACTACAACAAAACCAAAAGGTGCGTTTTACTTTTTTGCAGATTTTAATCAACTTTCAGATGATCTTAAAAGAAAAAATGTAATGACGTCTAATCAACTTGGAGAATCACTACTGTCGTGTCCATTTCACATTGCTGTAGTTACAGGTGATGCATGTATGCTAGAACCTGATAATTATGGTGCACGAATTGCGTTTGTAGATTATGATGGGAAGAAAACATTTGAGGATTACAAAAATACAAAGCCACAAAATTCTTCAGAAGAGTTGGAATTTGTTTTACGAAATGCTCCATTGATGGTTCGCTCAGTTGATTCATTAAAAAAATGGGTCAGGTACATTAAAAGTAATTAGAAGAATGGATACTCATCTAGATCCAATTGTAAATTTTTCGTTAAGAAAAGAAGTGTTCTTTGTAGCAGTTGGATCAGTTATTGGTGCGGTTACAATGCATCTGCCAATAATGTTCTCGGATTTGTTTGGTAATTCAACATATCAGATATGGTTGTTGACTGCAGCAAGGATTGTAAATTCATCACAACCTGAAATTGGTTTAGCTTTACACTTTTTTGTTGCGACAATGATAGGAATTGTCACTGGAATATTTTTACACAGAATTCTACGATTTAATATTTCTCGAATTCCAAAGGGATTAGCATATGGGGTTATTTCGGGTATGGTAGTTTTTGTCGTGTTTGCTATCCCCGTATCTCAGATATTTTTAGGCCCAAATACAATTGAGATATTATCTGAAATACATCCAGAGATGAATTATCTACAAATCACTCAAGAAGTTGAACAGAATTTTCTAAATCAAATGTTAAACTCCCTAATCATGCATATAATCTGGGGTGTGACTCTGGGCACAATTAGTTCATTATTAACAAGAAAAATTGGTGCAAACTACCTGTGTCATGTTTGTAACATTGAATTTTCAAATATCAAAACCTATGAACACCACAAAGAAAATGTTCATGAAAATCCATCACCTGAAATGAAAAAGATTTTGATTTTGGGAGGAGGGTATGCAGGAGTTGGAGTTTTGAATAAGATTCAAAAATCATTTGAAAACAATGTTAATGTAAGTATAGAACTTGTCAGTGAATCAAATTTTTTCCTGCATACGCCAATGTTGCCAGAAATGGCTACAGGAACTATAGAACCAAGACATATCGCAACACCGATAAGAAGATTCTGTAAGAGGGCACAATTTCATCAAGCCAAAGTTGTAGATATCGCACTTGATTCAAAACAAATTACCATACAAAGAATGACTGACAAATCTCAAAAAATTCTTTCTTATGATTATTTAGTTTTAGCAATGGGTGGAAAAACAAACTTTTTTGGAAATGTTAACATTGAAAAAAACTCATTGACAATAAAGAGTTTAGATGATGCAATAAAAATTCGAAACCATTTGATCAGTATGTTAGAAGATGCAGATCAAGAAACAAATTTAGATTTGCAGAAAAAAATAATGACGTTTGTTGTTGTAGGAGGTGGCTTTTCAGGAGTAGAGACAGTTGGAGAGATAAATGATTTTGTTAGAGAATCAGCTAAAAAATTTTATCGAAATATTCATGAAGACAATATCAAAATAATTCTAGTATCTGCGGGAGATGGAATTTTACCAGAAATAGGAAATTTGGGGAAATATTCTAGTGAGGCATTGCAAAAAGCTGGAGTTACAATATACACAAACACCAGACTTGAAGACATTGTAAATGATACTGCAATGCTAAGTGATAAAAAAGAAATTTCAACAGGTACTGTGATATGGGCAGGTGGAAATATGGTTGAAGATGTTATTAAAAAAATAGATACTAAACACCATCAATCAGGCAGATTAATTGTAAATAGTCAACTCAAACTAGAAGATCATCCAGAAGTTTTTGCGTTGGGAGATTGTGTATTTTCAATAGACTCTCGTAGTGGAAAACCATATCCTCCAACTGCGCAACATGCAATTAGACAAGCAAAAACGGTTGCTGAAAATCTGGAAAATAAGATCAACGGGGGGGGATTTCAAAAGGAATTCATATATGACACAAAAGGTTCCATGGCAAAAATTGGCAAAAAAGATGGGGTGGCATTACTATTAGGACATGAATTTAGAGGGTTTATTGCATGGTTAATCTGGAAGCAATATTATCTTGCAACGCTTCCAACTAATGAAAAAAAGATTCGTGTAGGTCTTGATTGGTTCGTTGATTTGTTTTTTCCAAGAGATATTACAAGGTTATCAAACGTATTTGATAAAAAATGAACGTCGATCAAAAATTAGTTTATAACCAAAATAAAAAATATTATTTTATGCCATTTGAGTCCTTGTGTAGAAATAAAATTTTCAAAGACGTTCCAAATTATGAAGATATTAAAGTAGACAAACAAATGAAAGAATTGTTTTCCTCAGTTTTTACTGGAATGGGTGGCAGGTACACCAGATTAAGAATACTTTGTGCAATTACAAGTGATCCTATGAACGCCATGGAACTTTCAAAAAGGTTGGGTTTAGATTACAAAACAATAACACATAGCATTGAAGTGTTGGAAAAAAACAATCTAATAATCCGAAAGGGTGAAGGGTATGGCGATTTATTTTTTCCTTCTGAACTAATATCTTCAAACTTACCTACGTTATATCATGTAATTAGAAAAGTAGAAGCAAAATTAGACAAATCTGAAAAAAAATACATTGAATGAATGATATGCTCAAGATGTAAAGAAGTTAAATCTAGGATTTATTCTTCAATGTTTGCTTCATGTACATTCTGGATTGTGTGACCCACATTTGCACTTTTGGGTATTAAGAAAATCAATGTATGATCTGAATTTAACGATCGCACCAACATAACATGTTCTTGAAAAATGTTAAGTGTGGTAGCTAACCCTCCTAACTCTTTATCAAAATTCACAATTTTAAATCTAACGGATACTTTTTTTGCAATTTGTTGTAATAATGATGGAGTGTGTTTTGTACAGCATTCTTCTAAAATTCTATTTTCTAAAAGTTCTCCTTCATTGTATGACCAAGAAAAAAATATGAAAAAAATCCAACCCCCATATCATCTTAACAGAGTTGTGAATAATATGGAATTAGGCATTAGATTAAATTCTCAATGTGATTACATAATTGCCAAATTTAAGAAAAAATACAATATTTTAGATATTATTTGATACGATTAGGAAATTTTTAATATATAGTTACATCGAGTCGTCACTATATCCCAATACAAAAACTATGCATGTGTATTTGATGAATTTCTAAATGATCGTAAAGTCTTTCTTTGATTTCAAAGATTTATTCACAACAATAATACTATTGATTTTTATCACATACTAATCTTTTGATGCTTTTCCTTGATTCTTTCTCAATACCATTAGTTGTAATGCCTCTTTTGAGTAATCTATTCCGTGTTTATCAATCATATGTGTTTTAAATTCATTAATTACCTGCTCTTCATGCCCTTTAATTTTAAATTCACAGACAAATCCATAATCCAAACATTTCAACATGACCATATGTATAGTATGTATATTTTTTATTTAATCAAATTCCCAAATCTTATTTGACTAATCATTCCTACAGAAAATGATGACAACTTACTTGTTTCTAGAATAGAAATTCCTTTTTATCCGCCAAAATCTCTACGGATCTAAAAAACCATTAGAAAAATTAAGAAATTGCCCTAATCTTTGAATGAACCTATAGATGTCCTAGTATTGATAGAATCATTTGGAATGGATGGAAATTTATTCCCAATTTGGGTTTCTGCAACTGCTGCGGCCTCTTGTAAAATAGACTCAGTCTCTTGAGAAGACATCCCATAATCCATAAAATTGTAATTCTCACTAATAGAACCTGGAACCACATCTCCAAGCATGTTGCCCATAGACTCTAATTCCAAACTTGCTTGAGGCATTATCTTGTTCATTACCGGAACTACTGCCTTCATTGTGGATACAGCAGGCTTTATGGAAACTATGACATCGCCTATTGTATTTATGGTGGATAGTCTAAGTTGTGTTCTCTCTACTGATAATTTCATATTTCCTATCATTGATCTAGTCTTTCTTATTTGAACAAGTTCGTTTGCAAAAACTTTTGCTGCATGAATATTGCCATTTTGTTTGGCTTGCACAATCTTGTTAAAGATTTTTTGTTCTTTTTGAGATAACTGATTTGAGGTATTATCTAATTTTGATATTGGCCTGTTTAAGACTCTAATAGTATTTTCCACTTGAGGTTTTAAAGGCGGGGCTTTTTTTATCAAACCTTGAATATTCTCGGAAATTCCTGGAGTGGGTTTTCTTTGCCAGTCTTTTTCAAAATTTGACATCAAACATAATGTTAAAAGTTCAACTTATTACAAAGAGCCAAATAAAATCAACAAATATGATCATATTAACGATCATCACATATAATCAAAATCATAGTAAATCTAAAATTAAATTTGAATTAATTTTTTTGTATGAATCAAGCACTCATGCGTAAAAAGTTGATTGTGACAACTGATTTAGGCATGGACCTTGATACATACATTTTTTTAATTAAAATTAATGCTATCTAAATTAACTTACAAACTTTATGTTAATTTTTCTTATAATCATCTTTTGTAATAAATTAATTTTTAGAGTAAAACATTAGAATGAATTTGGGAATGATCTTAAATACACATACAAAATGGATTACGTATGCAAAAAAACTATTCTTCTAAAAGAGGGATTGGTGCAGGGGCAATTGCAGGAATAGTTGCAGGAATTGTAATGCTCATTCCTATGACAGTTATGATGTCCATGATAAATTTACCTGGAGATTTGTTTCCAGTTTTAGTAGGTATGGCTATGGGCCAAAGTCAAGAAAGTGCAGCAATGATGGGAATTGTGCTTCATTTTGTTCCTAGTATAATAATTGGAGTTATTTTTGGTGCAGTAATTAGTACATCAAAACTATCGATTAGCAGATTCAAGAAAGGAATTCCTCTAGGCATAATTGCAGGAATCATCTCATTTGTAGTAATATTTCTACCAATGATGATGAATGTATTACCGCCAACGATGCTTCAATTAATGCAAATGATGAATCCAGAAGCTCCACAAGATATGATTATGCAGCAATTACAAAGCATACAACCAATGCTTTTAGCAGGATCGCTAGCATCCCATATCATTTATGGCATAATTCTAGGTAGTATAACTTCAGCAATTGTTAAAAAAGCGCAAAAACTCACAGAAAAAACAACTTTGGAATAGATGTAAAATTTTGACTAGTAAAATATATGATAGATCCTATTTGGAATCTGTATATTTAATTACATATATTGAATACGCATGAAATTTTTATTAATTCTAGCGTTATCATTTTTATTTGTACCTTTAGTATTTGCACAAGAACCTATTAAAGAAATACCAATAGGTGAATTTCAATCAGTTACAGAACTTTTTGATTCTTCATTTACTTTTCAAATGGCATTTGTAATACTAATTGTAGGAAACGTAGTAATTATTTTAGTACATAAATATTTTTCAAAGTGGATTGACTCAAAAAAAATACGATACACTAGACCTCATATTGCAAGATTTTTTAAAATGATTCTCCTTCCATTGTTTGTCATTGTTCTAATTACATCGATTAATTCGTATGTACAGGCTACAGATTTTTTTACAAAAAACACAGAGTCTTTAAATGAAGAAATTACACCATCAAAAACTTTTACTAAGATTTTAAACAGCTTAACTATTTTGATTATTGGATATACTACAGGTCACATAATAACAATAATTCTAAACAAACGTGAAAAATTAAGTCAAGAAAAAGAATATTTTGAAGCATGGAAAGAACTTAGAGGATTTTTAGATGATGTTGGAGATTTTTTCCATACCGTTTGTGAGTGGATTCCACCAAAATCTCCACCAGATGATATGACAGTGGAAGAGTTTGAAAATTTACTAAAAACTGGAAAAGGACAACACTATCTTCAACAATATCGTACCTCAAAAGGCAATACTATTGGGATCTTTAAACAAAAAGTGTCGCACCCATTTCAAGAATGGCAAAAATCTGAGAAAGATAAATATGAAAAATATTATGACGATTGCATTAGTGGAAATAATGAAACAAGTCATCCGCTAAGATCAGGTGTTGTTCCTAAAGAAATTTTTACAATTGATGAATGGCGGGAAGAAAAACAGTTCAATAATTATGATCCTGTCATACCTGGTGCAAAACTTGCAGGATATGCTGAAAAAAAATCCCATGATCTTCCAAAATCTCTAAATCAAATCATTCCTGTTGCAATATTTTTCGCAACAATACTTGTAGTGATGTCGTGGTGGAATATGGATATTTTGGTTTTAGGTACTGCAGTTGCAGGATTCGGAGTAGGTATTGGATTTGCATTAAAAGAAACGATGGAGAATTTTTTTGCGTATTTTATGATCCGCAAAGATAAGATTTTCACAGAAGGTGATAGAGTTGAGATAGACAATTACAATGGATATATCCATAAAATAACATCCAGAGTTACATATGTTAGACATGCATTAAATGAGTCCATAGCGATTTTCCCAACAAGACAGCTTATTGCATCCAAAGTTATCAATTACTCAAAGGAAATGAAATTTGTTCCTGCAATAGTAGAAGTGGGTGTGTCATATCTAAATAATGCAAAACAGGTTGCTGCAATTTTAACCAAAGTTGGACAACGTGCCATGCAAGAAATAAAAGACGACCGAAATAAACACATAGTAATTCAAAATCAATGCCCATACATAGAAGATAATAAACCAAGTTGTGGTTGTGATAAAGATTTGATGATTGATCTTAAGCAACCCAAAGTAAGATTTGTTAAATTTAACGAATCATCATTGGATTTCAAAGTATGGGTATATGTGCGAGAATATTCAATGCAATTCAAAGTTGAAAGTGCGATAAGAATGATGATTCAAGAAGAATTTGAAAAGTATGATATACGAATCCCTTGGCCAATTAGAACTATTTATTCTGGAGATGATAAAAAAGAAGCAAGTGAAATAGCAAAACTGGAAAAGGAACGACAAGAAGCTTTGAATAAATATGGAACTGGAGATATCAATTTAAAATAAAGACTACGTAATCAAGTATATTTTTTAACTGTTATTTGAAATCTACTTTTAATGAAAATTCTTTAATGTATTTAATTTAATTTTGAAAAATTCTTTTAAATTTGACAACAGAATATCCATTGATCGTAATTATATACCACAAAATTAAATGTGTTTTACACGTTCTTCAGAAAATTATGCCTATCTTGGAAGTATCCCTAAATTTAGAATTTGTGAAGAAATAAAAGATGAATAGGGAATTTTTTTAAATATAATAAATTAGTTTAAAAAACATGCAAGCTATCTGGAATGGAAAAATTATTGCCGAAAGCAATAACACTATAGTAGTTGAAGGAAATCATTATTTTCCATTTGATTCTATAAAAGAAGAATATTTTGAAAAAACCACATTTACTACTGTTTGTGGCTGGAAGGGGATGGCTAATTACTATTCAGTAACTGTTGATGGAAAAACTAACAAAGACTGTGCATGGTATTATGAAAAACCAAATGATGCAGCCACAAAAATCAAAGGAATGGTAGCATTTTGGAATGGCATTGAAATACGATAATTTACTCTGAGTTTATTGTAATTTAGTATGTTTTTTTATGGTAGCTAAAGACATTTGAATCATAAAGTGTGGATTTGATAAATTTTTAGATATGTTGTTTAGAATGATACGGCAAAAAACTTTTGAAAGAAATTATTTTTCAAGATGTGATTCAATTTCTTTCTCATATGCGTCGGCTATCTCTAACGCATTTTTGATTATGTCTTCAAGAGTTTGAAACTCTTCATCCATCTTTCCAAAAAAATACTCTAGATCATTACTCGTATGATTCATTCGTAACATAGAAATACTATGATAAAATCGTATATAACCAAATTCCCAAATCTAATTAAATAAAAATTAAAAAAGAAAATAGAATATCTTTTGAAAACTAAATATGATAATTAAATACTCATTATAACATAATGAAAAAAATTAACAGTTCGTTTAGAGATAGAGTTTTTTTAATAGGAGCAGTTTGTTTAGTCATAATTTTTTTATTGGATTTTTTTAGAATAAATCTAACAAATAATGTTACTGTAATCGTAGTAATTGGATCTGTGATGGTTATTATCATGTATATACAAAATACTGTTAAAAAAATCTAATATTTGTTTAAAGTTTTTTTAGATTATTTTATGTGTTCATCCCGCATATCATTTCCTTTCTATATGTAATGACTGTGCTTTTCTACCCGGATGTGTAATTTTTTCTTTTGATAATTTACGACCTAAGACAATTTCTGACATTTCCACACTGCGTTTGATCAGATCCTTTGCACCTTCTTTAAGATCTGAACTATTCTTAACATAATCTACGTTTTTTTCCATGTCCTCTGCTGACCATCCTCTGGAATGAGCAATGTACGGAAACGGAGGAAATGCGAATCCTAACTCTGCAAAAAATCCCAACATGTGCCCTGCAACATCTTGAATATTATCTTGTCCACCAGTAATGATGAATGCTGCAACTTTGTTTTGAATTAATACTTTATCTGCAATAGTTATTTGATTCTGAATACAGTTCATTCTCTCTGCCATTTTGTAATATAGTGAACTTGCCGCACCCCATCTTATTGGTGTTGATACTATTATTACATCACCCCAATGAATTAGAGATTCATAAACTTGAACAAGCTGATCTGTATCATCCATCTGAGTGATGGAACATGGCCATGTACACGCTGAAGCACTTTTAGAATAATATCCCTCGCAAGATCTAAATTTCAAATCATTTAGTTTGATCAACATAGTTTCTACGCCTAATTCTTTTTTTGCATAATCTATTGCAATTTCAAGAAGTTTGTCTGACGTTGAATATCTAGGATTTTTTGATCCATAATCGTAGTTGATATTCCAACAACCCGTATTTTCCCTTCCTCTCGTTTGATTTTTCTTGCTAACGGATGTGGTGTATGCGGTGTTTTATGTCTGGTTGTGATTGATTCGGTATTGATGTAAAGAACACCATCTTCAATTTTTAATTCGTATTGTGGTACTTTGTCTTGTTCAAATCCTGGCTCTCCAAAACCTTTTGTTCTGTGAAATTTCCAATTATGCCAAGGACATACTATGTATTCACCATCAAGACAACCTTGTCCTAATGGCCCTCCAACATGATTACAAATATTTGATATTGCTCCGAACTTGTCATTTTGATATGACAATGCTATTTGAATATTGTTTATGGTGATTTCTCTCAACGGTGGAATTTTAAAATCTTCCACATCTCCTATTTTGTACCAATTTTGATCAGCCAATTTCTACACACCAATAAAGTTCCTATCTTAAAAATACTAAGATCACTTCAATAGAATCTGCAAATACCTGTGATTTGAATATGTTATGAGATATCATGAAAAACATTACTATGCAAAAAACATCTGAGATATTTCAATGGATAATTTTTTTTGCATCATCCTATTACAAGAAAAGTCTATTTAACCAAATTCCCAAATCTATTGAAAATATGCTAAAATTAAAAATTACAATTTTTTGATTTGGATAAATTCTTTTTAAGTAAAATTCAATTTTATTTTCAATGAATAAGAGTCTAAAATATTTAGCAATACTGGCTTTGATACCTTTGTTTACAGCAGGTTTGGCTTCAAATTACTTTACTGAAGCTGATGCTGCAACTAAAAGTCAAGGAAGTGAAGCCGCTGGGCGAGTAGGTATAAACTCATTTGGTTCTGCCAATAATGGTATTGTTTGTGGAGATGTTCTCTGCAAAGATTATCCTGGTGGCAAAGCTGGATGGGAAGCAGATCAAGGAAAATCAAAAACTACTGTGATTCCACAATCTACTGAAAAAACAACTACAACTCCAAAAGCAGATACAACTAAAACAGATGTAACAGAAAAAGATCCAGATTCAGTTCTTAGACTGTCAAGAGCAAATGTTCCGGCTGAAATTCCAATGCATAAGGGATTCTACAACGGTGGTGAAGTGTACTATATCATCACTGATTCTAGTGATGCCATGCATGCAGATACAATTTCAAAGAAACAAGGTTGGAAAGTAGAACTTGCTCCTATTTTGGCAAAAGCTCCAGCAGCAGCACTGTCTAAAACATACATGTTTGTAAATGGTGTTAGCGGTGATGGTGTACATGGTTTCCAAGGTGAAGTATTCACAAGCACTCCTTCACAACCAGATGTGTATAGTGCATTAACATCACATGTACATGTTACATGGAATGACGGAAAACAGCCAAAAGTGCTTGATTCTGAAGCAAAAATTCTAACTGCAGTTAAAAACGGTGATGTCACACTTACCGAAGTATCTGTAGTTTTAAACATGCCTCAGATCGTGTGGCCTGATGGTCAGATGACAGTCAAAGAAGACAAGACATTAACTGATGAAACACCTTATGGTGGCGGTCAGGTTCTTGATATTGACAAAAAGAACAAGACTGTAACGTTTATAGCTCATCGTGGATGGGGTCCAGACGGTAGAACTATCTATTACATTGTAACAGATGCTACTCCTAGCGATCCTGCCGGAATGATGGGTGTTGTAAGTGCACCAACATCAGCTAGTTTGATTGCCAATGCAGCAGCAGTAGACTTGTATCAATTCAAAAACGGTCTGAAAGGTACTGGTCCTATGGGATTCCAACCCGGAATTGCAGCAGGAGCTCCAGGGGATGCAAACTATTCACCTATGTGGAGAATCTTCATGATAGGCTGGAATGATCCTTCTAGTGCACAATTACTAGAAACAATTGATGACATGAATGCGTACAAAAAAGCTGGTCTGATTGACATCGGTATTGCTCGTCCAATGGATAGTGATCATATTGTTAACTGTCCATTTATTGATCCATTCCAATAGGATCTTCAATTCTTTTTTCTATTTTTTATTTTTGTGTATGTATTGTACGTGTATCACAATACATACACAAATGAACAATTGTCTAGATAATCTCGTACAAATCTAGCATTCTTGCTATGTTTTACCAGAATTTAACCAAATATCCAAAACTATGTAATTTTATCTGTTAATGTTATGTTTGATTTTTAATTTGGAAGAATTGTTTAATATTCTAAATGCAATTTTATACTAATTTGAATCAAAAACTTGTTATTCCTGTAATTGGATTATCTGTAGTAATAATTGCGACTTTTTTAATATTTTCTAACCTACAATTGTCTCCTATTGATTCTGCATCGGATGAAACAGTTTCTATTGTTATGTCAGAACCAAATGAGCCAACATATACTATGATGGAAACAAATGGACAAAAACACATCATCCCACTTGATAAAATTCGTGGTGGTGGTCCTCCAAAAGATGGAATTCCCTCAATTGACAATCCTGTATTTACAGATATTTCTGGTTCTAATTTTATGTCTGATTCTGATATAGTGATTGGTTTAGAGATTAATGGTGATGCAAAAGCTTACCCACTGTTCATTTTAGTTTGGCATGAAATTGTAAATGATAAAGTAGGAGAAACTCCCGTTTCAGTAACTTATTGTCCATTATGTTATACAAGTCAGGTTTTTGAGAGAATTCTTGATGGAAGAGAAGTAGAGTTTGGAACTTCTGGAAAATTATACAACAGTAATTTGTTAATGTATGACAGATTAACAGAATCCTATTGGAGTCAAAGTTTGGGCATGGCCGTAACTGGTCCTTTGTCAGGATCTCAACTAAAGACAATCCCATTTGATCTGATTACCTGGGGGGATTGGAAGAGACTTCATTCGGATACACTTGTATTGACAACTGACACTGGGCATATTCGTTCGTATGCTACTGATCCGTACGGAAATTATTACAGCGAACCAAGAATAATGTTTCCAGTAGAAAACAGTGATGATAGAATGCATCCAAAAGAGATAATCATTGGATTCAATGAAGATGATATCTACAAGGCTTACAAACAAGATGACATTGAATCTGACAAAGCCATAAATGATTTTGTAGGTCTAACCCCAATAGTGTTGATATCTGAACATGATCAGAATTCTAGGATTTTTCAAAGAACTGTAGATGGTAAACTTTTGAGATTTCTTTACGATGATGGCATGTTAGTTGATTCTGAGACAAAATCTATGTGGACATATGACGGCATGGCCATTTCTGGTCCTATGGCTGGAAGTATTCTGCAACGAATGCCAATACATCCGGGATTCTGGTTTGAATGGGTTGCATTTCACCCTGACACCATTGTATATGGTGAATCCTAAGTGACACCAGTAAAAAAAGCAGTTATTGCTGGCATCCTTACAGTTACAGTATATCTTATTGTGGTAGTTGTTACTACACCTGCTCTAGAACCTTTAGATGCCATCAACGCCGCATTCCAACTAAATTCAATAGTGATTATTGGAATGGGATTTGGATTTGGCATTCAGATATTTCTTTCAGAAAAAAGTAAGATGCTTGGCTGCAAACTAGATGTAAAAAAGAAATCTTTTATGGGAAATTCTGGAAGTACTGCTGCTACTTCCTTTTTTTCATTTTTCTCCCTAGTACCGCTTGGCTGTTGTGGTTGGTGGCTGTATGCATTATCTTTACTTCCAAGTGTAGTTGGAACAGGCGTATCTGCAGTATTAATTGAATATAGTCAGGCTCTATCTTATTTTGGATTGGTGATAATTTTTTCATTTAATGGATTGACTGCATACAAATTATACAAGGAAAAAAAGTTACAAACATTAAACAATATTAAAAATCAAGAAACCTGATTGCAACTTCCACATCCATTTTTCCTTGTACCAAACCAGATTAATCCTGCTGGTAAAGTTACATAAAGCATTATAGAGTTAGGAATTCCCCATAACGTATTATTTCCAATGACATATCCTAATGTTATTACTATCATCATGCTAAGCGCAACAACGCCTGAAATTTTATTAATTATGTCTTTATTATTCAACTACTGTTTTCATCAATTATCGATATTTAATAAAATACCCAGATCAATTTTTAAACCCACATGAATCACAATCAAATTTCTTTTTAGGTTTGTGAGCTTTTTCGATATGACGCATTGTTCTTTCAGGATCTGAAAATTTCATATCGCATTTTGGACAAATATTGCCTACGATGATCTCTTTTTTACGTGATAGAAATCCCATTACTTTTGTAAATTATGTCCCAATAAAACAATTTCCCCAATTGTTTTGAATAAACATTTTAGTTTTATTTAATAAATGGAAAATAATCAATTGCATGCACAAATGTTGAACACATATGTGAACTATCATCCTGAACTTGAATGTGAAAATAAATGATGGAATTTTGGTAAATTCTTTTAAACATGTTACCAAAGTAATCTCGTGACTAAGAGAAATCGAAAATCAGATTCATCTGGAAATCCTAAATCTAAATTCATACTGCTTGGAATAGTTGGAGCAATAGTCGTTGCTGGAATATCTTTTGTTGCTATGAATCCAGATATGATAACTGTTGATGATTCTCAGAGCACTCATTTGTCACTTGATACTAGAAATGGCTCTCCTGTACTTGGCTCTCCAGATGCACCTGTAACTATAGTTGAATTTGGTGATTATCAATGTCCTTTTTGCAAGAAATGGAATACAACCTCAAAGCCTGCAATTGTGAAAAATCTCATTGAAACTGGTAAGGCAAATTTGATATACGTAGATCTTGCAATAATTGGGCCTGACTCTATCAAAGCACATGCTGGAAGTTACTGTGCAGACGAGCAAGGACTCTATTGGAAATACCATGATTATTTGTATGCAAATCAAGGACATGAAAATAATGGATGGGTAAATCAGAATAATCTCAAATCCTTGGTGTCAGGAATTGATAGTATGGATGTAGATCAATTCTCTACATGTCTTGATTCTGGAAAATATGAGAAAAGGGTGAATGACAATACAAAAATTGCAAAAGAATCTGGAGCTCGTTCTACCCCATCATTTATTGTAATTGGACCTTCAGGAAATGCAATATCGGTAACTGGCGCTCAACCATATGGTGTATTCCAACAAATCGTTGATGATATGATTGCTTGAATGTAATGTCAATACTGAAATGGAAAAAGACTCTATACTTGTAATTAATTTTGAACTGTGAGAATAAATGAAATCAAAGAAAAAACAATTTTGCGGGTATTGTCCTGAAGACAAATGCTTGATAGATTGTAAAATTTGTAATCCAAATAAATTTGGTAACTCTAACTGTGATTGTTAAACGTTTTACGGATATTATTTTTGAACGAACTTTCAATTATTGGATGGAGATAATAATATGAATATTAGGTAAAATGTTTTAATATAATTCAAATTTTAAATTAATTCAGATATGTTACTGTATCAGTATTTGTAATGCATTGATAGTGAATTAATATGCAACAAATAATTAAAATAATTTTCTCTGATTCAAAATACATAGTTTTATCTGCTGTGATTTTTACCGTCATGATAATTGGCCTATTATTGATATCTGAATATATTTTCCTGGAACCCTACGTGACAGGTCACATCCCTAAAGGAACCGAATTTGGTTTTTCCTTAATTATCGTACTTTCAGGATTATCTGCACTAGTAATTCCAATGAATATTTATCGAATCAATGTAATGAGAACATCGAAGAGGAAAATTGGAGGGAGTGTATTTGGTTCTCTGTTTGGTGCGGCAGCAGGTGCATGTAGCTGTGGGCCAATTGGGTTTGCAGTAATTTCTACATTTGGAACAATTGGTGCTACAACATCTGCATTTCTTACGAATTATGAGTTACCAATTAGAATTGCTGCTATTGCTTTGTTGATATTGACACTATACACCACTCAAAGATCACTTAGAATGGAATGTAAAATTCTACAATGAGTATTCAAATTTCTTAATTCAATTACTATATCACATTAATAACGTGATGCCCTATAATCAAAAATTCACAAATGATGTTGATTTGAGTCCTATCGCAAATCTTAAGGAACATCAGGATTCATTTCTTTTTTCCATATGTAAATTGTGCTTGTAGAATTTAATCAAACATCTAATTTATTTCAGATTCAATGTATTTTGATATATGTTGGTTTTGTAACCACTGATGAATTAATCGTAATTTTTTTTAGGCAGATAGATCATATGATAACTAATACAAAGCCAAGAAGCGCCGTGGAAATTAGGTTTTGAGGAGGTAGGATTGCACATCTTGGCTTTATTTACCATCTTCAAAAAAGTATTTAGTAATTTTCCCAAATGTATGACAACTCAAACATTTCTGTGTCAGATTATTACGTTTCAATAGGAAAACTAGTCAATCTAATTTTGATTCGAATTGGATATTAGGTTAAATCATTACTTTGATCAAAATCTTCATGCTCAAAGACAAAATAAAAATAATTTCACAAAAGGGCAGAATTTTACATGACAACAACTATGATCATCAGACAGTAGAGTGCCCAATATGCAACAGAGACATTGTTCCATACTGGGAATCTCGTTATAACGGAATCAGAGCAACTTGTGATGTTTGTGGTATAAACTGGGCTGAATCATAAAATACATGTTGTCATAATGTAATCAAAAAAAATAGCCCATTACAGAAATTGGATATCCTACATGTATTGTTCCTATTTTAGATTATGAGAAATTAATCAGAAAGGCAAAGAAATCATAAAGACGTGCCCTTACACACATGAATCAATAAATAATTGAATTAAATAATTGACAAAGAAACAAAATCTATGAGATTTGACGTAGTGATTGCAGGTGGAAGTGTTGCAGGGTTACTATGTGCCAGAGAAATTTCTTCAAATGGTTTTTCAGTACTTGTGATTGAAGAAGACTATGAGATAGGAACTCCGGAGCACTGTGGAGGATTAGTCAGTATCGCAGGATTGGAGGAATTGGGAGTAATACCATTTAGAAAAACTTTTGATCACATGATTGAATCTGCTACAATCACATCACCAAACGGAAATAATTTTACGATTAATTCAAAGAAACAAAAAGTGGCAGAGATTAGTAGAAGAGAGTTAGACAAGCAAATCGCTTTTCAAGCACAAAAAAATGGAGCAACGATCAAAGTTAGAACAAGTTTTCAAGAACTTACAGACACTGGCATTAGAACAAATGAAGAAAATATAGATTGTAAGATTTTTGTAGATGCAAGAGGAGTGTCATCACTAATCCACAAAGACAGAACAGGAATTCTATCATCTGCACAATACGAAATCTATGCTAATTGGATAAAAAAAGGAAAAGTTGAGGTAATTTTTGATCAAGAAAAATATCCAGGGTTCTTTGCATGGATAATTCCATCAAACGAAGGTAAAGGAAAAGTTGGAGTCGCAGGAAAAGGAATTAACGTATCTGAAGCAATAGATATGTTTCTCAAAGAGAAAGGAGAATTCTCAACAATAAGAAAAATTTTTGCACCGATATGGATCAAAGGACCCATCAAAAATTTCGTAGAGGGAAAAACAATAATCATAGGCGATGCTGCAGGACAAGCAAAGCCGACAACAGCTGGCGGAATTTTTACTAGCGGCATGGGAGGAGTGTATGCAGGACAAGCAATATCAAAATTTTTGAAAACAAATAACAAAACGGATCTTGATGAATACCAAAAAAGATGGATGAATCGCTTTGGCAAGGAATTTGAAAAACAAACTTTGGCAAGAAAAATTTTAGAACGAATTGACAACAACACAATTAACAAACTATTTGATTCAGTCACACCAGAAATTACAAAAGAGATTTCAGAAAAAGATGATTTTGATTTTCATACTGGCTCCATCATAAAGTTACTAGGATTGAAAGGTTCGATTAAAACTGCCCAAACTCTTATTGGTGGAGAAATTAAAAAATTACTAAGTTAAAACACGCTTGATTTCTAAGGAAGATATAAATGATGTTTGGGGAAAATTTGAGCATGTCATCTACTATTTCTTTGCCAACATGTAGCTGTTGCCACAGACCAATTATGCCTAATGATAAATGTGTAAAATTCAATTGCCCCAGTTGTGGCGTCGATTTAATTTGGAGATGTCAAAGTTGCAGAGAGGCAGCAAGAAACTATACTTGTACTTCATGTAATACTGTAGGACCATAAAAAATGACACAGTTACTACTAGTTACAAAAATTCTTCCGACTGGAATGGACGTAGATCTTGACAAATTAGCAGAGTCAATCAAAGGAGGACTAAAAGAAGGAATCACGATGAAAAGACACGCAAAAGAGCCACTGGCATTTGGATTAGAATGCATTAAAGCAGAATTTGTTGTTAATGATGAAGAAGGACAAATGGACTCGTTAGAAGAAGCAGTAAGATCAATTGACGGCGTAAGCGAATTTGAAGTGCTTAACATGAGTCGAATGTCAGTTGATATGAAATAGGTGATTTTTTGGCACGCAAAGAAGAACCTTTGCAGATGAGAATCGGAGAAGCAAAGCAACGAGACGTAGGCAAGAAACGTGCCAGAATCGGTCCCGAAGCCATGGATTTTCTCAGAGTGACACCAGGGGATATAATTGAGATAATGGGTTCAAGAACCAGTTGCGCAGTTGTTTGGCCAGTAGACGAAGATGAGAAATTATCTGAAATTATAAGAGTCGATGGGCAAACAAGAAAAAATGTAGGAGCATCATTAAACGATTTTGTAAAAATTAGAAAAGTAACATCAAAGTTTGCAAAATCAATTGCGCTAACACCAGTCAACGATTCAGTAACTGTCGACAAAGAATTCACAGATTTTGTAAAGAACAGACTCAAGGGATTACCAATCACACATGGTGATGAAATTTCTGTGATGATTTTAGGAAATTCCATGGATTTTAAAATTACAAAAACATCTCCAAAGGGAGTAGTCAAGATAGACCGCACTACAAACCTCAGCATTTCAACTGAAACATCAGGTGATAGAAAAGTCAGAGTGACATATGAAGAAGTCGGAGGACTGAGACGCGAAATTAAAGCAATGAGGGAGATTGTTGAATTACCATTAAAGCATCCAGAACTATTTGCAAGGTTAGGAGTAGAACCACATAGTGGAATTTTACTTTACGGTCCACCCGGATGTGGAAAGACACTACTTGCAAAAGTAATGGCAAGCGAATCAGAGGCAAACATGTTTCCAATTAACGGTCCAGAAATTATGAACAAGTATTATGGTGAAACAGAAGCAAAGCTAAGAGACATTTTCAAAGAAGCAAAAGACAATTCTCCAAGTATAATATTCATAGATGAAATTGATGCCATAGCACCAAAAAGAGAAGAGGCGTATGGAGATGTTGAAAAAAGAGTGGTGGCCCAGCTATTAGCATTGATGGATGGATTAAACGACAGAGGCAATGTCATTGTACTTGGAGCAACAAACAGACCGGACAGTGTAGACCCAGCACTTAGAAGACCAGGCAGATTTGATAGAGAATTTGAGATATCAGTACCTAATGAAGATGGAAGATTAGAGATTCTTGAAATCCATACAAGAGGAATGCCAATCAGTGACGATGTTGATCTTAAAGATTTATCATCAGAACTGCACGGATACACAGGGGCAGATATCAAATCGCTTTGCAGAGAAGCTGCACTAAAATCAATTAGAAGATACCTACCAGAGATAGACCTTGAAACTGAAAAAATTCCTTCAGAAGTGTTGCAATCAATGCAAATTAAACTAATTGACTTTTACGATGCAATGCACGAAGTAATTCCTACCGCAATGAGAGAATTTTATGTTGAACGACCAAAAGTTTGGTGGCAAGACGTTGGAGGACTAGATGATATCAAAAAATCACTTACAGATAATCTCATAATAGCAATGAAAGAGCCAAGCAAATTCACATCCATGGGAATAAGGCCGCCAAAAGGGGCTTTGATTTATGGACCACCAGGATGTGGAAAAACATTACTTGGCAGAGCACTAGCTACCGAAACTGGGGCCAACATGATTTTGGTCAGAGGTCCTGAAATACTTTCAAAATGGTTAGGAGAATCAGAAAAAGCAGTCAGAGAGATATTTAGAAAAGCAAAAGCATCATCCCCCTGTGTTGTAATTTTTGATGAATTGGATTCTCTAGCTCGTTACAAGTCAGGAGAAGGTGGAGCAAGCGAGACAGTTCTAAGTCAATTACTAACTGAGATAGAAGAAGGAGTGTCTTCACGTGTAGTTGTAATTGGAATCACAAACAGACCGGATGTGCTAGATACTTCCTTGTTAAGGACAGGAAGACTGGATTTGGTACTATATGTCGGACCGCCAGATGAGAAAGGCAGGTTGGAGATAATTAAAATTTTAACAAAAAAGATGCCATTGGCAAGTGATGTCAAATTAGAGGAGATTGCAGTAGCTACTCAAAATTATTCAGGAGCAGACTTGGCAGCACTGTGCAGAGAAGCTGCAGTAGAAGCAATGCGAAATGACTCGACAAAAATTTCAAGTCATGACTTTGCAAATAGCTTGAAACGTGTAAGACCTTCAATTACCAAAGAGGTCGATCAATGGTACAACACAATAAAGGAAAGTATATCTAACGTGGTACCAAAGTCAGGGGATAAAACATTCTACGGATAAAAAATGACAATACCAATAAGAAATACAGTATTTGATAAAATAAAAGAAGCAAACAGACTAACGGATGTCGAACTTTACAAAAGTCTAACCAAAGACGGACATATGATTGCAGAAGACAGGTTCAACAAAATACTTTTGGATTTGGAGATACTAGGACTAATCACAGTATCGTGGATCACAAAAGATGAACGCAGAATAGAAGTCGTCACCATCAAACAAGAAGTAGACGAAATAGAGGAACAGGTAAAGGAAACAATGGAAAGCGACTACGAAGCTAGTTTCCCAGGCTTGGATAAATAATTACTAGAACAACGGAATATGAAACGCTGCATCTAATGCAACTGCAACAAAAATTATTGTAAGATATGGAGCAGTAACCTTGTATGCCTTCCAGGCAAATTCTGATGTGGGTGTCTTTGTTAGTTTGTAGTGGTATGCAAGCATTAATCCTCCCGAAACTAGTGCAATGACAGTGTAAACTATTCCCATCCCATCTGGAATGAATGAAAGTATCAAAGAGTACGGAATTAAAATTAACGTATTTCCTAAAATGAATTTTGAAGTCTTTTGCATTCCTATTACTACTGGAAGCATTGGGACATTTGCTTGTGCATATTCATCTTTGATTTTCATTGCAAGACACCAAAAGTGGGAAGGAGTCCATACAAACACCAAGAATCCCACAAGAAAACCCAGCAGATCCATACTGCCAGTAGCTGCTGCCCATCCTGCCCAAGCTGCCGCACTGCCTGCAATTCCGCCAATTACAATGTTGGAGGAATTTTTTCGTTTGAGCCAAACCGTGTAAATAATGACATAGGAGAAAATTCCAACTGCAATAAAGAATGCAGATACAGCATTTAGTGCAAAGAATCCGTAAATTACAGAAACACAGCTAACTGCCAAACCATAAATCAAAACATTGGATGCTGCCATTCGTCCAGACGGAATGGGCCTGGTACTAGTTCGGGTCATTTTTGGATCAATGTCTTTATCATAATAGTGGTTTAGTGCACTAGAACCAGCAGATGCCAATGCTCCTGCAACTATAATGTGCAAATAGGACCAATAGCTAATCTCAGGTACGTCAGGTACTAGCTTGCTTGCAGCATACATGGATGTAACTGCAGTGATTACCAAAAGAACAACAATTCTGGGTTTGGATATCTCCAGTATTTCATTAAATCCCAATCTCACTATATCCAATCCCAAAGCCATTTAATTTCTTCGTCTAGATCCGCTACCTGTCGCAAGGAATAAGTATCTCAGTCCTGTCAGCTATTTTGAATGAGTAATTGGGACCTCATGATGCCTGGAATGGGACTAACAGCTATAGGAGTAGCTGGCGTTACACTGTCGTATGCAGGAATTGCACACACGTTCATCGATGGCATGCATGCACTAACTGGCCTTACCATGTTTATGGGGTTGATTTTCCTTGCAGCAGGCATACTAGATGGCGGGGTATCTACAAGTAACAGAGCCAAAGCAACGACTTTGGTAATTTTGTCAATAGCATTAGGATTTGGAATGTTTGCTTTGACTATGAATACATCAAACTATACAATTACAATTGCAGGAATTTTAATGGCAATTGCATTTCCTGCAATAATTATAGCATATCTTGCAATGAAGCATCCGCCATTTGCCAAACCAATCGGTTCAATTGTCGGCATTGCGGCAGCTACTGGAATCATCATGTGGGTGGCATTGGGATTTGTAAGCCCAGACACATACATGATTCCAGAACAAACAGCAATTGAAGAACCTGCAGAAATTGCATCTACTGGACCAATTTTTGCAATTGAGATTCTAAAAGATTCTGCCGTAGAGGGCAATCCAGATTATGATCCTGACGTGGCAATAGTCACGCAAGGAGACACAGTAGAGTGGACCAATGCAGATTCAGTTGCACACACAGTTACAAGTTCAGAGGGATTTGGAGAATTGTTTGACTCAAGTACAATGAACCAAGGAGATGTTTTCAAATTAGATACAACAAAGTTAGAAGTTGGCAAATACGAATACACGTGCAGTTTCCATCCATTGATGGTTGCAACATTAGTCATTGAAGCAGCAAAAGAGCCAACCAAAGTTGTAATTCCTGAAGGAGCAGCAATTTCGGAAGACGGAAAAATATACTATGATCCAGAAACAATTGACATTGCATCTGGAACTACAATTGCATGGGAAAATGCAGACAATACTGTGCATACTGTAACATCAGGAAAACCACCTGCAGATGCAGACGGGATGTTTGATTCTGAAATGATGACAGCGGGAGGAATTTTTGAGTATACATTTACAGATGCAGGAACATTTGATTATTACTGTACATACCACCCATGGATGGTAGGAACTGTTAATGTAGAATAGATTTGCAGAAAATCAAACTGTCACAATCAGATAAAGAAATTTTATCAGAGTACTCAGAGAATCAAAAGCCCAACGAGTCTTGTGCTATACTGTTTGGCAAAAATGATCAAGTTTTAGATTTATTTTTAACAGAAAATATTGAAAAATCACCTGTAAACTTTACAATTTCAAATAAGCAGTTAATCAAAGGGTATAGAATTGCTGAAGAAAAGAAAATGGATGTAGTGGGAATATTTCACTCACATCCAGATTCAGACGCATACCCATCAAACACTGATAAAAAATTCATGCAAAGCAACCCAGTAGTATGGATAATTTATTCTGGTGTCAATAAAAATTTCAGGGCATTTTTGCTTGAATCAGACATTGTAGAAATTCCAATTGAATGATAAATTAGGAACGCAGTCTAAACGTTGCTTTTTCACTATGAATACTATTTAGAATTGTTTTATCGGGAGAGATAATTTTTCCAATTACATTAACTGGTGATGCCGGCGTAATTTCTCCTGGATTTCCAATTGGAGTAGGACCATAAAATAGGCAGATTGCTTTGCCAGTAGGCCAGTATGCCACATCATTTAACTCGACAGGAGATTTTGCATTTTCTTCTGGTTGCGCTATCGGTGATTTTGAGGTGTAAATTTCATCACCCCAAACATTGAGATCTACTGCAAATGGTAACTTGGAAATAAAATCGTTAACTGTATTTGGAGAATCAGCATCATCTAATTCTAGGAATATACTTGGCAAGTTTGAGATTTTTACTTCGACTGAGTATTTCACAACTGTGTAAGAATCTTTGAATTAGAAAACTGTTGTGAAATCAGGTTTAGAGTAAAATTTCTTAAAAATAGAGCAATCAACAAATAGACATACACGTGTTGGGTTTTATCTAATCTAGGGCAGGGTTATTTTTAATCGTCATCATCAAAGTCATAATCGTCGTCGTCATAACATTCAATGAAATCAAATTCATACAATTTCATAGTTTTGTTTTATTCCAAGCGAACTTAGGTATTGGGTGTGAGAATTACAATCATCACTGTTCTCTATATAGAGGAACAAGAAACATGTCAAAATCTAAGTTTTAGTGTGAGATACAATTCTTTTTTCGCTTGGCTTGTGTTTCCCTGTAACGATATAGTTGATTGCATCACTCATGAATACCGCGTGATCCCCGATTCTTTCAAGATAACGCAAGAGCAAAGCTTCAGCTAGAGCACATTTAGTATTATTTGATTCAATTAGTTGAGGCAGTCTTTCCTTGTATATTTTATCGATAAATGCTTCATCTTCTTGAATTTTTACAGCTTTTCGAACGTCTAATTCTGCAAAAGAAAGAACTGCTTCTTTTATCATATGTTTTACTTTTTTTGTAATTTCGATGAGGGGTTCATTGGTACATTCAGAAATATCTCCAAACAAATCCCTTACCTGGGTTATATCATATGCATATCTTCCAAATCTTGAAAAAGCATAAGATATCTCAGTTGAAGAGCGAATCATTCTAAAATCATCTGCGACTGGTTGAAACTTTAACAACATATCAAAAATCAAATCTTCAACTTCAAAATACTTGTTACGAATTGAATCAGACAATTCATGAACCTCATTACTGGTGTTTTTCCCTTCAAGATACGAATCAACTGCTAATGAAATACATTGAATTGCCATATCCCCCATCTCAGCCATAGTTTGAGATAATTTTTCAAGTGACGGATCAATTAGTCTAGTCATTATCCAAATTGCCCCTGAACATATTTTGCAGTCAGTTCATTTTTTGGATCAGTAAATAGTTTCTTTGTTTCTCTAAACTCGATTAGCTCACCCAGATACATAAATCCAGTATAATCTGAAACTCTAACTGCTTGTTGCATGTTATGAGTTACAATAATTATCGTGTATTCCTTTTTTAGCTCTGTAATTGTTTCTTCAATTTTTTGAGTTGCAATAGGGTCAAGGGCAGATGCAGGCTCATCCATCAATAAAACTTCGGGTTGGATTGCCAAGGCTCTTGCAATACAGAGTCTCTGTTGCTGACCGCCAGACAATTCAATTGCAGACTTTTTCAAATCATCTTTCACTTCGTCCCACAAATATGCCATCTTTAGTGAATCCTCTACAATTTCATCTAGAATTTTTTTATCTCTCACTCCGTTTAGTTTCAAACCTGCTACAACATTGTCATAAATAGACATTGTTGGAAAGGGGTTTGGTTTTTGAAAAACCATTCCAACTTTTCTTCTGTGATAAATTGGGTCTATAGATTTGTCATAAAGATCAATGTCATCAAGCATTACTTTACCCTCAACTTTAGCATTTTTTGTCATATCATGCATTCGGTTAAGACATCTAAGAAAAGTTGTTTTTCCACAACCAGAAGGTCCTATCAGAGCAGTGACAGATTTTTCTGGAAATTTCATTGTGATATTTTTCACACCAATAGTGCTACCGTAATGAATGGTAACATTTTCTGCAACCATCTTGAATTTTTTTACAGCATCAGATGAATGAAATGGGATGTCAGAGTCAATAGACGTATTAGTTTTTGGAGAGGAGACAGTCATTGTCATTTTTTATTTGATACTCCCTGTTTTATCAATCGTCCCATGATTCCATTTCCTGTTTTATTTGCAAAGTAGTATCTAACACCTAGATTGATGCCAAGAATAATTATGATTAAGACTAATGCCGAACCCCAACCTTGTAATTGTGCACTGTCATAAGGTAACAAAGACAATCTCCAAATTCTTAGCGGCAATGCATCCATCGGAACATCCATACTGCTGAAAAATTGGCTGCTTCCAAGGATAGTCATTATCAGCGGAGCAGTTTCACCACCGATTCTTGAAACAGATAGTAGAATTCCTGTAATCATCCCACTTTTTGCCGCTGAAATCACAATTCTAAATGTTATAACCCATTTTTTTAATCCCAAAGCAATGCCGGCCTCCCGATAAGTTATTGGAACCATTTTCAGAGATTCCTCAGTGGTCCTAGCAACAATAGGGAACATGATTAAAGATAACGCAAACGCGCCTGCCCACACAGAAAAATGACCAAGAATTAGCACAATTACCAAAAATGCAAAGATTCCAAGAACTATAGATGGAAATTCCATAAACACATCATTGAAGAATCTAATGAATCGTGCCAACTTGTTATCACCATATTCAGACAGGTATATTCCAGACATCACTCCTATTGGAACACCAATCAAACTAGAGAGTCCAATTATTATCAAGGTACCTTGAATGGCAGGCCCTATTCCTCCTTTGCCAGAACCAATAGACCCAGGAGTTGCTGTCAAAAACTCATAACTTATAGCAGATATTCCGTTTTTGAATACTTCAACTAGAATACTACCCAATGGGATAATGGCAATAATCACGCATGCAAAAACAATGATTCTAACTGCTTTATCTACTAAAAGACGATTCTTTACATTTTGTTTGAAAAGAGTTCGGTATTCCTGTCTTCGCTCGTTAGTGGTCAATTGTTAATTGCACCTTCCTTTACTTTCATCATTTTAGTTACTAGAAGATGCGCTATGACATTAATCACAATTGCAATTAACAAAAGAACCAAAGCTACTCCAATTAATGCAGGAAGATGTAACGATGCCGGTGAAGCTTCAACGAATTCATTTGCAATTATACTAGACATTGTTTGACTCGGTTTGAATAACGATGAAGGAATTGCGGCAATGCCTGTTGCATTTCCAATCAACATTGTTACTGCCATAGTTTCACCAACTGCTCTTCCAAGGCCAAGAATGGATGCGCCAATCAATCCAGTTTTAGAATATGGGAATACAGCAAGCTTAAACATTTCCCATTTTGTTGCACCTAACATGTATGCAGCTTCTTTTTGTTGTTGAGGAACGGCTTTCATTACTTCGCGAGATACTGCTGAAACTGTTGGGATGATCATTATAGCTAAAATTACACTTGCAGTTAAAATATCAAGACCAAACGGGGTTCCTGAAAATAGAAATATCGAGTCACCAAACAAATCATGTAATGGTTGTTCCACCCAATCTTTAAAGTAAAGTCGAAAAACCAAAAGACCCCAAAGGCCATAAATTACACTTGGAACAGCTGCTAAAAGCTCAACTAGAAATCCTAACGGGCCACCTATTTTGGGAGGAGCATCTGAGATGAACATTGCGATTCCAATACTTAGTGGAACTCCGATTAGCATTGCAAGTGATGCAGTAACTAGAGTACCAAAGATATAGGGTAATGCGCCAAAAGATTCACGACCATCAACTGCATTCCAATCAGTGCCAACGATAAATGATAATCCATCTTCTTCCCATATCGGGTATGATTCAGAAACTAATTGAAAGACCAACAAGGCAATCATTACTAAAACAAACGTTCCTGCGATTGTAGCGCCTACCTTGAAAATTTTATCAGATAGAATACTCTGTTTGCGGTACTCCACAGTGTTTTTCTTCACACAATTGTATCAAGATTACGTATTATCTAAAAAATGATCATGAATTATGTAGAGTACGAGATAGATTTAGATCTATATAGATTATGTTCAGAAGCAGTATATTTTAAAAAAATCAAGCAATCTATAGTCACAAACCATGTCAGAGATAAAACAAATCAGACGATTGCAGTTGACTGGCGGATCTACGTATATTGTATCACTGCCAAAAACATGGATTGATGAATTACATCTAAAGAAAAATTCCAACATAACACTGATAAAAAACCGTAATGATTCAATTACGCTATTTCAAGAAGAACAAAGCAGAAAGAACAACGCCATAGCAATAATTGGAAAAAATGATTCAAAGGAATCAATTAGAAGAAAGATAATTGCGACATATCTTTCAGGATATAAGACCATAGAGATTAGAACAAAAGGAATTGAAATTCCAAGTACGCATAAAACTGCAATTAGAGACCTGGTAAGATCCACATTGATGGGAACTGAGATTGTTGAGTCAAGTGCAGAAAAAATAACATTACAAATTCTAACTCAACTTGCACAGCTGTCATTTACTGTTGCATTAAAAAGAATGTATACAACTGCTAAAAACATGCATCAAGAATCTATCGAGGCATTAAAAGAATTAAATTTAGAACACGCCGAAGAAATTATCAAAATGGATGACGAGGTAGATAGATTCAGTCTCTATTTACTAAGAAATTTAAATTTAGCATTAGAAAATGTTCAAGTTTTACTAGATTCCGGACTCGAAAAACCGTCCGATTGTCTTGGTTATAGAACAGTGGTGAAATGCGTAGAAAGAATTGCAGATCATGCAGGACTTATTGCTAAAAAAATAAAATATCTAAAATCACCAATAGATAAAAAAATTCTGAAAGAAATAGAACATATCAGTATGGAATCACTTGTTGTTTTTGAGAATTCAGTTATGGCACTTTCCAAAAGGGATTACTTGATGGCAGAAAATGTTGCAGCAAGTGTAGGTAAAGTCATAGAAATAGAAAAAAAACTAATGGATTCGCTCAAGCCCGGTGTAGATACAGGCATAATAAAATTAATTTTAGAAGACATTAGAAGAACTGCAGAGTATTCAAGAGACATATCTGAGATTGCAATAGATGAAACTGTGCAAAATGTTATCGAAGAATCTTAAAAAAAAATAAAAAAATAGATTTTGGATGATTTATCCACGGTATTTTTTGTTCAATCCAAAGATCAACATAGCTGGTGCTGCCAGATACATTCCAAGATTCATCATAATTACACCTATGCCATAGCCTAAAACTTCAGAGTCAGACTCAGCATATTGCATTATAGACAAAGATGATATTAATGGAGTAATTCCAATTTTTACCATTTCTTTGAATGCTGGATTTTCTCTTTCCATATCAGCGATGAATGGGGAGAATGAATAATACAATTGATTAAATCCTGTCATGAAAGACATGCCAGATGCAGTATTCATTAGTTGGTTATCTCGGATTTCTCTCAACAACTGAACTTGTGGTGCCATCTCTGTACCATATGTTGCAGTTGCAATTAGACAACCGCCAGTCTCCGTTTCAGTTTGTTGTTTAATCTCTTGTGTAACTTCTGATGGTGGAGATGCATTTGCATCCCAGAGAATTTCTCCATCATATGTTATTTGTTTCAGTCCTTGCTGTCCAAGTTTTGTCACTTTATCAGCGAGTGGAACATACAATAAACTTGATGAGAATTCTTGGCCATCAGTAATCATCCAATTAATTAAATGGATTACGGCTTTTGCTTGTTCTTTGTTTTTAGTTACTGGTTTTAGATCATCATACACTAACAAGTACGTAAAACTTGCAATTGGGTATGAGTTAGAACCTGGTGCATTAACTATTGATACATCTGCCCAGCTATCTTTAGCTGCAGGTAAACTATCAGCAGCACCACTAGATGCAGCAGAGATGCTGTCTAAAGATGGTTCGATGAATGCAGATTTGTCAGCATTTTGAATTGATGCATAACTCATCCCTGTTTGAAATGCATAAGCAAGTTCAACATATCCAATAGCATATTCTGTAGATTTTACAATTCTTGCAACGCCTTCATTGCCTGCAGCAGCTAGTCCTGTTGGCCATGGAACAGATTTACCTTTGCCCACTTTGTCATGCCATTCTGGACTAACAACACTCAGATAATCTGTAAAGACGAATGTAGTTCCAGAACCATCTGATCTTTGAGCTGTGACAATGTTTTTGTCAGGAAGATTCAACTCAGGATTTGTTGCAACAATTTTAGGATCATTCCATTTTGTAATTTTTCCCAAAAATATTCCTGATATATCTTCAGCAGTTAGTTTTAGTCCCTTGTTTGGAACTTCAGGAAGATTATAGACTAGTACCACTCCCCCAATTGATTCAGGGATGTGTAATGTTCCAGGAGCCAGTTCTCTTTCTGATTCTTTCATAGGTGCATCAGATGCTGCAAAATTTACAGTTTTTTCGATGTGTTGTTTAATTCCACCACCACTTCCAATTGATTGATAATTGAGGTTTACATTATCGTAGATATTGTTGTACTCAACTCTCCATAAATCAATGAGAGGAAAAGGGAATGTTGCGCCTGCTCCTGTCAAATCATATTGAACGTTTGGGTTAGGGGCTTCAGGTGCTGTTGCTGCGTCTGCATAAAGAGGAGTGATGATCGCTCCAAGTGCAGTCAATAAAATCAGTAACGATGTTTTTGTCTTCATTGATTAATAATTTTAAAAATTCTATTTACAAATACTAGGCATAGATTATAGTAGTTCCATATACTATATAGAAGATTCAGTCTGAATAGTCATGACATAGAGGATAAAAATCCAATATGTTACAGATTCTATATTGGTTAATCTTTTGATATGTTTTACAATACTACATATAATGACGTCACAATCTTCCTTGAGCAATAACAATACACAAAAAGAATTGCAGGTAGTAAATTATATTTTTAGACTGCTTGTTCATCTGACTGCAATCAATTCAAACCTAAGCAATGATAGGAAGAAAAAACAGGAGACGGTTTAGTTGCCAGATGAATCATGTAGAAATTGTGGAAATCTACTACAAATTTTTTCAAAATGTAAAGAATGTAGAATCATTGAACAGGAAATATGCTTCAAATGCAACAATAAAACAATGATCAGGCACCACAGATGTTTAAAATTATTTAAAATGTCAATTACATGCTAATTCCAGATTCAATTCCCGTAAGGTTTGAATCATTTTTGGGAAATTTAGAATATTATTTTGAATTAAATATCCCTTTTTTTAATTGAATTTATGGAAATTCACGTATACGACACCTATGTCAAAGCAGCAGATGGTCATACCATGCACTTTGACGTAATTACTGGTGAAAAAGACCATGACAAAGCCATCACATATGGCAAAGAATGGCTACAATCCGTCGGTGAAGGCGATGCAGAAATGACTACAAATGAATGTCAATTCTGCCACTCACAAGGAGCACCAGCACCTGTAGAACAGGCAATTAAGGAAAAAGGCTATTTCATCCAGAAAATGGAAGGCTGTCCTTAAACATTTTTTCCTTTTTATCAAAGAACATATTTTTTAGTCTGATCAAGACAAGATAGACATGTCTGAGCACAAGTACTCAAAGTGGACAGTGGAAGGAGACAAGAAGACAAAATGGATTTGCGGTTGTTTTCAAACAGCTGATAACTATTTCAAGTTCTGCAACAAACATGACGCTACTTTAAGAAAAGCAATTCAAGCTCAAATTGATGAATTGGATATGACACTAATTATAGAGGATTAATCCCAAGAGTCTTTTACACTTGCAGTCTAAAATAAATTAAATCTAAATAGATTTTTGTAGTGCATTATCAACGTCTTTGAAAAACTAACAGATTGTGCGAATTTTTTTATTGTTTCTACCTTTTTACATATAATTTTTTAAAATTATTCGCATATAACACAACAGTAACTCTTTTGGCCATTATTTTCTACCCCTTGATTTTGTTCTTAATAGAACACTACAACAAGGACATCTAAATCCAGAAACGGTCATAAAAATACCACATAAAGTACATCTTTTTTGCCCATATCCATATTTTGAACCATTTGGAATTTTCTCGCCTTTCAAACTATCACATACCCCTTTGCAGATATACACCATTATGATCTGACCTCCCCAAAGGGTTTGTGACAACAAGGACAGTTAGAATATCTTGAAACTAGATCTAAATCACAAACTGCACAATATTTCCTAAATGTGGTATTTCCTGAATTTCTAAATTTGGCATTTGCATCATAATACCCACAAACACTTCTACAAGAATACTCACTCATAATGATTTGTTCTCCATATCAAAAAATGAACCACAATCTTTGCAAAAAATACCGTGATTTTGGATCTTTGCAGCAATATCTCCACAATTCACACAGATTCTAATTGCATCGTTTACAGTTTTTTTATTTGATTCAAATCGGTTTTGTTGTATTTGCACAATATTATTAGGAATAATTCCTAATTAAGTGTTATTATTTATTAGGAATTATTCTTAATAAGGAATAAATATTAAATAGGATCACTATGGAAAAGTAACATGCAACAGCTAGAGCAGATCATATCCTCACTAAGAGATGAAGGATTGAGAATTACGCCTCAAAGGATTGCAATTGTAGATTATCTGCTAAAAACAGAAGACCACCCTAGTGCAGAGTTAATCCACAAGGTTGTTAGAAAAAGATACCCCATGGTAAGCCTGTCAACAGTATACAAGACACTGGATCTGCTCAAAGAAAAGAAACTAGTTAACGAAATAGAAGTTGAAGGAGAGGCAAGATTTGATGCACATACTGATGAGCATATCAACCTAATTTGCATGAAATGCGGTAAAATTGATGATATTGATGAAGAATATCTAAAAGAGATTCAAGTCAAGGCTGCAAAAAAATCAAAATATCTAATTTTGAAAAGTAATTTTGAATTGCATGGTTATTGTAATAGTTGTAAATCAAAGACGAAATCAATTTAGAAGTAATTGTGTGATTTCAAATATAAGAAAAATATCCGCTCCTTTTATCTGGTAAACGTGTAAGTATAGTGATAACAAATGTCAACAAAACAAACAGAAAAAAGATTGTCCCGACGTGCGATAATGGCTTTAATGATAACTGGTCTAGCAGTTGCCATAGTGTTTACAGTTACACCTTGGAATATCATTCCAACTCAAGTAACTGAAGACGTGACCGTACTAGCAGTTACAGAGTATGGTTGTGTTGGTGAATCACAATATGGAAGAAGTGTAGTTGTACCTGAATGCGATGCACGAGTTGGAGATATAGTATCTGCCACATTTAATATTCCTGCTATGGAATTAAACGGATACTTGGAAGAACTTGAAAGAAGACAAAATCCAATGGTAGATGCATGGGATAGAAACGTTAGTGGTACAGGTTTCTCACCATAATTTTTTTAATTTTTATTTTTTCCGCACCTATTACTCTTGAGAGATAAAAAAAAGTGCGTGCGACTAATCTAATTTTGCTTTGGCTTTTTTGATGTCTCTCATTTCTTCAGCCAGATGTTTTTTGATTAGTCTTTCATGGTCTTTTTTATGAACACTATAGGCTTTGTTTAGTGCCTGCTTTGTTTTTGCTGTTTTTAATGCCTTGGTGAATTTTTTGTGAATTGTATTCACTTGGACAGTGTAACTTACCATATCGGACATACAACATCGTGTAAAATAAGGTTATCACGTATATCGTTTAACTGAATAACGTTCATTGCATGGTGTCACACTGTAATAGAAGAAAAGCACATCTCATGACAAAGACTTGATGAGTTATAGAACTAATTTTGGTGTCAATCAGAGATTCGAATTAGATTGCAATGATTGCGACAAATGCAGATACAAAGACAATTGCAATCGTGTTAAGCAGTTTAATTACAGTGTTAAGTGCTGGACCTGCAGTGTCTTTGTAAGGATCACCGATAATATCTCCGACTACTGCGACTTTGTGTATCTCTGAGCCTTTCTCTCCGTTCATTTCAACTAGCTTCTTTGCATTATCCCATGCACCACCAGTGTTTGCCAAGTGATATGCCAAAAGGATTCCAGTTACAACTGAACCCATTAGCAATCCTGCTACTGCAGTTGGGCCTAACAATACACCTAAAATTATTGGAGAAGCGATTGCGACAATTGCTGGTTTGTATAATTCTCTAAGTGATGCGGCAGTTGCAATATCCACACATTTTGCATAGTCTGGTTTTGATTTTCCTGTAAGAATTCCAGCATCTGCTTTGAACTGTCTTCTAACCTCATCGACCATTTTACCTGCAGCACGGGACACACCATTGATGAGTTGTCCTGTAATGATAAATGGAATCAATCCACCGATTAGCAAGCCAACAATGATTGCGGGATTTGTCAAACTGTAATCTAATTCTAACACGCCAGCGAAAACATGTGCTGCTTCAAATTGAAATGCTTGAATCATTGCCAATGCAGCCAACGCAGCACTAGCAATGGCGAAACCTTTGGTAACGGCTTTGGTGGTATTTCCTACAGCGTCAATTTCATCAGTGACTTTACGGTTTTCTTCGCCCATTCCAGTCATCTCTACGATACCACCTGCATTATCTGCAATTGGACCAAAGGCATCAATACTTAGAACTATTCCTGCAAGACTCAACATTGCCATGGCAGTCATTGCAGTACCAAATATTCCATAAAGAACAGGATCTGCACCTTCAGGAGCTGCAGCAGACGCAATGCTATAAGAGATAATGATTGCGACAACTAGTGCAATCATAAATGGTCCGGTAGACTGCATTCCTTTGATGATACCCATCAGCGTTAATGACGCATAACCCCATTTTGCAGAGTCTGCAATATCTTTAACTGGTTTTTGCTTGTAGCTTGTATAGTAGTCAGTAATTTTCTGAATTACTGGTACAAGTATGACACCAATTACAGTAGAACCAAATAGAGCATATGATGCTGGAGAATCTCCGATGAATTGTGTGATAAAGACATAGTTTAATCCAATTGCGATAGCAGCTGAAACATAAAACGAACGACTAAGAGGTTTCATGACATCAGTGATATTTTTAGAGCCAACAATTACTACGCCGATGATTGATGCAATCATTCCAGAAGAACCGATGAGTATTGGGTAAAGGAAAAAGTTTGGTGCACCGATTAATGCTGCAATTAGTAATGCTGCAAGAATTGTAACAATATAAGATTCATAAACATCAGAGCCCATTCCTGCTGCATCGCCAACATTGTCTCCTACATTATCTGCAATTGTTGCAGGATTTCTAGGATCATCTTCAGGAATGTTTGCCTCGACTTTGCCTACCAAATCAGCGCCCATGTCTGCTGCTTTTGTGAAAATACCACCACCGATTCTAATGAACAGTGCAATTAGACTTGCCCCAATGCCAACTCCTGCAATTGTGATTGGGTCAGGATAAATCAGATAAAGACCAGTGATTGCCAACAAAGCCATTGCTGGAACTGCCAAGCCTACTGTGGCTCCACCTCTAAACGCCATAGCAAAAGTCTTTCCAAGACCGCTGCCACTAAGATTTGCAGCTCTGACTGCGGCTTTTACTGTAATTTTTAATGAGATAACTCCTGCTACTGCAGATAATGTTGCACCAACTGCAAACGCTATTCCGTTTGATGGTTGGAGAAATGCACCGATAATAACTGATAATGCTATTGCTATAGGGATGATAATCTTCATTTCTCTTTTTAGAAATGCAGAAGCCCCTTCTTTGACGGCATTTGAGATGTCCATCATTTCTTTGGTTCCAGCAGGTTGTTTAGTAATCCAAAACACCAGTCCCCCAGCCACCAAAAACGATGCAATTCCTGCAATAAATGGAATAATTTGGGAAATTTCCATAGTATACTTTGCTTGCCTAGTTCTGGGAAATATAAATCAAATAGCGGAGATCTTGCTTCTTTTTCTATATGGCGGAAATGATTTTCCCTTTAGTCCTTGCCTGACTAGCTTGTTGAATCTTTTACCATGTGCAAGATATGGAAATCGCATATGAATTAATTCGTGAACTATTGTGTTCTCAAGTGTTTTCTCATCAGGAATTTTTCTTACGTTGATGAAAACCAGATTATGTTGAAGGTATGACACTCCATAATACTTGTATGCAGATGTTCTCCTGCCTTCAGTCATCTCTTTTGGAGCATCCAAGACTTCTTTAGTAGTCAAGAGAATTTTGGGTTCAATAATTGAGAAACGATTAGAGTAGACACCTACTTTTTCTAAAATTTGTAACGAAAGTTCAGGATCTAGTTTCACAGATTTATCTCAAAGAATCTGTGTTTATCTTCAAATGTCAATTCTTGTAAGAAGTTTAGTGTATTTTGGTTCTTCAAAATTATGAATTAATAGGGTCAGAAGGTTTAGTAGAGTAATCACAAATCATACAGCCACCGTCTCATCATACCCCAATTATTCCATTAAATCAAGAAGCGATTGTGCTTTATTTCTAATTTCTGGAGTAATTGTTACTATGACTAATCCCTCGTTTGGCTGACCATACATTACTACTGCATTTTCAGGTGCATGAACACACACTGGAAGTACCAGAAGATCTTCCTCACCATTAACAAAAAGTCTAACTGGGGGCTTTAGGGTAAGCGCTGTTTTTATGGCAGAGACACTTTGAGGCGTAATTTCGGCTGCAGGATTATCAACAGTTAGTTCGGTGGCATTTGCAAGTTTTGGCGGTTCTCTTTTTTCTCTTTTTTCTTGTCCATCAATGATTTGCAATGATGGAATCAAACCAAAATCAATCATCTTCTCAGTGGTTCTATCACCAACCGTAATGAGTAGAGAATTTTCCGAAAGATGTTTTTTGATATTTTCTTTGCTTGTCTGGTTTTCAGGTAACAATACTCCTAGTGGAGCTTTGAATTTGTCCCTAAGAGAGTCAGAGAGTTTCACAGAAAATCAATTCTGGTTTTGGTTTGCCTCTGGTGTAGGTGCTTCGCCAGAAGTTTCAGATGCCATCTCTTCTTGGAGTTTGGCTGCAAGAATACTGCATTGGGCTGCAATATTTTTTGCACTCTTTCTAAAAGCTACTGCACTTGGAGAATCAGGATTTGTAATCATAATTGGTTTGCCCAAGTCAGAGCCTGCCATAATTCCAGAGTTTAGTGGAATTTCACCTAAGAAAGGCATGTTGAATTGTTCACTGATTTTCTTTGCACCACCTTCACCGAATATGTAATGTTTTTCATCACACTTTGGACAAATGAAATGACTCATGTTTTCAACAACGCCAATAATTGGAACATTTAGTTTTTCAAACATTGAAACTGCTTTTACTGCAACATTGCTTGCAACATCTTGCGGAGTTGTAACAACTAGGATTCCAGTAATTGGAATCGTTTGTGCAAGAGTTAATGGTATGTCACCAGTTCCAGGTGGAAGATCTACTATAAGATAATCCAGGTCAGCCCAATTAGTGTCAACTAAAAACTGTTTTAATATTCCAGAAATAATTGGGCCACGGTAAATTGCTGCTTGATTAGATTGATCTGCAAAGAAACCAAAAGAAACAACTTTCAATCCGTTAGAGTCTGCAGGTTGAAGTTTATTGTCTTCAACTTCCATGAATCCATCTTTCATTCCAAGCATTAGTGGAATGCTAGGACCATAGATATCAGCATCTAGTAATCCAACTTTGGCCCCTGATTCTGATAATGCTAATGCTAAATTCAAAGAGACAGTTGATTTGCCAACGCCACCTTTTCCACTTGCGACACCAATGATGTTTTTTACAGATGCCATTCCAGTGTCAGCTTCAAGGGAACGACCTTCCATCACCTTTGCAGTTACATTCATATCAAAATTTTTCAATTCAGTAAGTTCGCCAATTGCTTTTCTAACATCATCTTCAATTTCGACATTGAAAGGACATGCAGGCGTAGTTAGTTCCAAAGTAAATTTGAGATTGCCATCGTTGAGTTCTAAATCTTTTATCATTCCCATAGAGACGATGTCTTTTTTCAAGTCAGGATCAATTACAGTGCTAAGTTTTTCAAGAACTTGATCGATTCCAACCATTGCGTCAAAAAGGCTGTTTACTTTATTTAAACATAAGTCAGAGATGAAAAGAAATTGTCATTTTTTTGAAAAAATAGAAAATTCTTTGAAAATCCAAGCCTAAATCACCTAAACATTCATAAATTGAAATTCGAGAAAAATAGTACATTTGTTTTCTATATCCACCCTAGTTGATGTTGTGAGGATTCCCCCAAGATTGTTTGGAACCACGTTGAAAAAGGCTACAACCAACATTCTCAAAGAAAAATACGAGAGCATGATTAATGCAGATTTAGGATACATCATCATGATTTTAGATGCAAAAGTTGACGAAATGGGAAAGATGATTGCAGGAGATGGCGGAACATTTCATAAAGTTGAATTTGAGGCATTAACATTTTATCCAAAGTTACAAGAAATTGTTCAAGGAGAAATTGTCGACATTACAGACTTTGGAGCATTTGTAAGAATTGGCCCAACAGATGCACTACTTCACTTGTCACAAGTGATGGATGATTATCTTAAGAGTGATGTCAAATCTGGAATGATTCTAGCTAATCAGAGTGGTAGAACACTCAAAGTAGGTTCTACACTTCGTGCAAGAATTACTGCAGTTTCATTAGGAAAAGCTGCAGCGATGGGCAAGATTGGAATTACATGTAGACAACCATTCTTAGGAGCAGACGCTTGGATTGCAGAAGAAATCAAGAAAGCCGGCGGTGGCAAAGAACCAGCAAAGGAAGAAAAAGTAGAGGTAAGTTAGAATGGCACGAGAGATGGCATGTCGCAAATGTAAACATGTAACAACTCTAAAAGTTTGTCCCAATTGTAAATCATCAGACTTGACACCAGATTGGAATGGAGTTGTACTAGTAGTTGATCCAACAAATTCAGAAATTTCAAAAACTTTAGGAATCACTACAAAAGGCAAATACGCAATTAAAGTAACATAAAATCTTTAAAATCAGAATCAACGTTCCATCAGTATATTGACATTTAATCCAAAAAAACAATTGTCAGAATTTCTTGCTGAAGATATCGGTAAAGGGGACATTACAAGTAATTTACTAGCAAAGAAAAAAATTTCAGCGAGAATTATCTCCAGAGAAGATGCAGTTGTAGCAGGAGTGTCTTATGCAAAAGATATTTTCAGGTTAAAGGGATGTAATGCCAAAATTCTAAAAAAAGACGGCTCTAGTGTAAAACCAAACCAAACAATAATGGTCATAACAGGAAATGCAGGCAACATACTAGCATGTGAGAGAACCGCACTAAATCTCCTAACGCGAATGAGCGGTATTGCAACTCAGACAGACAGACTAGTAAAAAAAATTCCAAAGAAAATCAAATTGTATGCAACACGAAAAACAGCTCCAGGATTAAGATACTTTGATAAAGAGGCAGTAGAGATGGGCGGAGGTAAAAAACACAGGCTCAGATTAGACGAGATGGTAATGATAAAAGACAATCACATTGCAATTGAGAGATCTTTGATATCTTTGATTAAAAAAACAAAGAAAAAATACAAAAAATTTGAAGTCGAAGTTGAAAATACATCAGATGCAGTACTTGCTGCAAAGGAAGGTGCAACCATTATCATGCTAGATAATTTCACACCAGCACAAATTAAAAAAACAATAAAAACGCTCAAAGATCAAAAGCTACGAGACAAAGTGATGCTTGAAGCATCAGGCGGTATCAACTCTAACAATATTTCAGAGTATGGTAAAACAGGGGTGGACATAATTTCAATTGGCAGTATTACAAATTCAGTCAAAGGCATTGACATGAGTTTAGAGATTTAGCTCTGCCAGCAAAGTAGACACTGCTTTATTTTTTGGATCTATTTCTCGAATTTTTTCACAGCATTGAATTGCGCGTTTATTTTCTGCTAGTTTCTGATGAGAGTACGCTTTTAACAATAAAACATCAACATCGTGTGAACCGATCTCAAGGGCTTTATCAAAATAGGATATTGCAGTAGCATATTTGTTTTGTAAATAGTAAATTCCACCAACAGTAAACAAAACATCATGATTGTACGGCACTTTTTGCAGGTATTCTGTACCTGACTTCAGAGCTGCGGCATATTTTTTTTCCTTAACCAGTTTTTTTATGTCCTTTATCTTTTGAACATTCTGTTTCTTTTGAGGATCTTTTGATATCCTAGAAAACAATCCAGTCATGAGCACATACGGTTTAGCTGATTGCAAGCATTCTATCTATTGCTAAACGAGCTTTGTCAGCAATATCTTTTGGAACGGTAACCACATTTTTTTCATTTACCAATGCGTCATATACTTTTTCAAGTGTAATCATTTTCATATATTGACATTCAGCTTTTTCCGAAGCAGGGATGAATGTCTTGTCAGGATTTTGTTGCCTCATCTTGTATAAGATGCCAGTCTCAGTAGCTACGACAAAGTTTTTTGATTTTGATTGATGAGCATAATTAAGCATTCCTTCAGTTGAAAGAATAGACACGTTGTTTTTATCATATCTTCCATCAGATACATCATACATCATCGGTGTAGTGCAACTGCATTCTGGATGGATTAAAAATTCAGCATCTTTTAGTGAGTCTAACTTTTCTTGAACATCTTCAGGTCTGATTCCTGCATGAACATGGCACTCACCTGCCCAAATGTGCATATTTTTTCTACCAGTCATCTTTGCAACATAAGATCCAAGAAACATATCAGGCAAAAACAAAATGTCTTTGTCTGCAGGAATTGCTTTTACAACATTTACTGCGTTTGATGATGTGCAACAATAATCAAGTTCTGCTTTAATTTCTGCAGTTGTGTTCACATAGCCGACAGCAATTGCTCCTGGATGTTGTTTCTTCCAATTTCTTAATTCATCAACAGTAATAGAATCAGATAGTGAGCAGCCAGCTTCCAGATCAGGAATCAATACTCTTTTCTCAGGACTGATAATTGCAGCAGTCTCTGCCATGAAATTTACGCCACAAAACAGAATTGTTTTTTGACTAACTGATGCTGCTTGTCTTGAGAGACTCAACGAGTCTCCTGTAAAGTCAGCAACATCTTGCACATCAGGTATCTGATAGTTGTGAGCAAGTATCACCACGTCTTTTTCTTTTTTTAATCTCAAAATCTCATCTTTGAGTGCTGAGGATTGTTGTACAAGCATAAGCCATTCAAATTGGATTTGGAGATGATTTAAAGAATGAGATGTAGTCTTGAATTCTCTAAAAAACAGGCAATGCTGGCAATTATTGCCATATTAGGTGCCAATTTGAATATCATCAGAACAGTATTTTCTCAGAGTTTCAACTGCAGATAAAATTGCCAGTCTGCTTGTTTTTGGGTTATTACTATCAGGAATGTTTTCAATAGTAAAAGTCATCTTTCCAAATTTTCCTGCAGCTTCAATATGATGAGTGTTTTTGTCAGTGTCAGGATCTGCTATGATTTTTACATTTGTTTTATCACTGCCAATTCCAGACAAAGATAGTAAAGCTGCAACATTGATGTTAGCAGGAAATAGTTTGACAGCTTCTTTTGCAGTGCCTTCAAAGAGTACAGTGGGCAAATCAATTGCATCCAGGTTAATTTTTGAGGTTTCAAAAAACTTTGCACCCTTTAGTGAGCGAGGATGTTTCGTTGTAGTAAGGGATACAGACTCTAATTCGTGTTTAATTGATTTTATCCCATCCAGTCCTGCAATTGCACCAGACGGAAGATAGATTGTTTTTTTAAAATGACTGCAAGCATCAGATAAAATATCATATATTGATTCATCAAGTAATGCACCTACACTCATTATCATCAAGTCTCTTTTGTTTTGCAAGACACTTAATCCAACATCCTTTACAGCGTCTTGAGAGGCAGCTTCTACTATAATGTCAACAGGATGTGAAGATAAGAGATGGAAATTTTCAACAATATCTGGTTTTGTGTTTAGTTTTGAAACAAGACTATTTGCCGCATCCTTGGAATTATCATACACGTGGGTGAGAACAGCTGGAATTTTACCCGAATCAATTGCAAGTGCAATCTGAGTGCCAATTGCACCACATCCAAGTAAACCTATTCGTTTCAAACAATAATGATAGAAACTGTCACTTAATTAATCTAAAATAATTAGACATTATTTGTCACATACCATTAGAATACACTGTTTAGAGGATGAACTAGAAGCATAAGTTAAATTTTAAAAAACAAAAAAAAGAAAGCGTGCTTATTCTTAAGCTGCACAGAGTTCTATTACTGTGTGTATCGCGATTGTTCCTGAATTTGTAATTGAGCCGTTACACAAGTTGTGTATGTTTCCCCAATTGGTGATTGTGTTACTATTAGAAAACAATCCTTGATTTATGATTGTATCAAAATTCATAACTGGACCACTATTGGTGAATGTACCAGATGTCATGATGGTGCCACTGTTAACCAAGTTCAATGAGTTGGTAAATGTGCCACTACTAATTATAACACCATCCGGACCTACTTTGATAGTACCAGATGTTGTAATTACACCAGTGTTAGTCAAGTGACCATTATTTTGGATAACACCTGTTGGACCATTAGTTATTGTTCCAGATGATGTTAGTTCACCAAAATTATTGAATGGGCCGCTATTTGTTATTGTACCAGTTACACTATCAATAACACCGTTATTGGTAAATTCGCCAGACGTTGTAATTACACCGCCACTTGCGATGTTAATTGTTCCATCATTTACGATAACACCGCTGCTAGTTACTGTTCCAATGTCAAAGTTGA
>PFRJ01000059.1 GCA_002788515.1 Nitrosopumilales archaeon CG_4_9_14_0_2_um_filter_34_16
TGCAGAATATTTTTTTGCGACATCTATGACATCTTGGCATAGCATGTTTAGCTCATCATTGCTTTGTGGTTGCCCTTTGCCTCCGCCAAAAATTATCAAATCATCCGTGTGTTTGTATTCCCATTGCTCTTCTGGAAGATCAATATACCCTCCTCTGTCTACAATGTATGTTGGAAAAAGCGTTTTTGCTGTTCTGAATGTTTTTGTTCCAAGTGTCTCATTGATAAAATTTATCACAATACTTCCAACATTTCCCATGTCCTGCATTGCTGCTATTATGATTGGTTTCTCTATGTCTGGCTCTATTTCTTGAATAAATTCCACGATTTGATTAAAAATTAATGAATTTTAAACGTATGTTGTTATTGTGCCTCTAAAATCTCTTTGAAATGTATTTGTTCTTATGTGCTAAATATCTCAAGTAATAATTTTCCCCTTAAGTAAAAAATGCCATCATATTTTAACTCTTGTTAGTTTTTGATTTTCTTTTCAATGATCGACAAAAATATGAAGATTCATAAGTCAAAAAAACTTTCTACCGACAAATTATGGAAACATCACTGGAAAACATTGGAACATTAGAGTATGTTCTTGATAAATATTCTAAAATTTGGAGTTGGAAGGTAACAGGTGATCGAGCCGTCAGTATGATATCTAGGCTTGTTTCTGAGGCATGGTATGGTGAAAATATCAACGAAATAATTATTCCTGATAGTACTGAAACTGTAAAACAACTAAAATTAATCATGGATAGATACCCACTTGAAATTCTCTCAAAATCTATCTGGCAAAGAAAGATCGTAAAGACATATGCTCCAAAACCTGCCTTGCCGCCAATTAAACTAAAATTAAAACGTGCAAAAACTGGAGATCAATTTAGAGGTAAGCTTCTAAACTTTCAAAAAGAAGGGTTAGATTTTTTGTTGAAATCTTCTGGCAACGCATTATTAGCTGATGAGATGGGTCTTGGAAAGTGTGTGTTGGGTTCATCACTGATCGAGGTTATTGATGGTCAAATTCCAATTGAGGATCTGTGGAGCGATTCTGTCATACTAGAGCAACAGGAGGATGAATGTTGGGCAAAACTACCAAGACCAATTATCATACAAACATTTGACGGACAAAAAATTATTGCTAAAAAAGTAAGCAAAATTTTCAGACAGAGAATCGATGAAGACATTGTAAAAATCACCCTTGATGACGGTTCTGTTTTAGAATGTACCAAACGTCACAGATTTCTTACTCCTGATGGATGGATAATGACAAACAATCTGAATATAGATGATAGAGTTGCAGTCCCATCTGCTACATTGCATGAATCTAAACATGATCTTGATGCAGATTTGGCCGAACTGATGGCAAAAAAACATCACAATACAAACATTGATGGTATACCATCACAGAAAATTGTTCAACAGATTGCAGATAAGGGAATTTCACTACGTTCACTACGTCTTTCCACTCCGTACAAATATACTCAAGGTATGAGTAAAAATCTTGCATATTTTGTAATAGACAAACTAGAAAAGACGAATAATCATGTTCTTGCCAATGATCTCCAGAAACTATCTTTAGAATCCATCAATTGGTGCCCGATCAAAAAAATTGAAACAAAAAGATATTCAGGGTATGTGTATGATATTTCTGTACCTGAAACTCATAACTATGTCGTTAATGGCATGATTACACATAACACTGTTCAAACTCTGTCATATGTCTCAACAGAAAAACAAACATTTCCAGTACTTGTCATTGCACCACTTGTGACATTGAACAATTGGGAGAGAGAAATTCAGAAATTTTTAAAGAAAAAGAGTAGAAATGGAAGAGTTGTTGAGTCTGAATCTCCAAGTGTTACTATTATTAGAACCGGCAAGTCTCAAGAATTACCGCCAACTGACATTTATCTTATTAATTATGAATTACTTTTCAAAAGAAATAACGATTTATCAAAATTAGGAATTAAGACAATAGTCTGTGATGAAGTACATAACCTAAGATCAAAAACCACGCAAAAGTACAAAGCTGTCAAAAAACTAGCAGCACTATCATCTGTTTTGTATAGAATCGGTCTTTCTGGCACTCCGATTTATAATCGTGGTTCAGAAATTTGGCCTATTATTGATATTATCAAGCCGGGTCTATTGGGAAGTTTTAAGGAGTTTTGTGAGTATTTTTGCTATGTAAATGATAAAGGTAAAGCAATTGTTTTGGAAAACAAACGTGCGTCTCTAAGAAATGAATTACAGAAACATGTCATGTTGAGAAGGAAAAAATCGGACGTTCTTAAGGAGTTAAAAGACAAAGTTCGTTACAAAGAAGTAATTGCAGCAGATACGGATTATTATCTTGAAGAATTAGACAAGATTTGGAAGAAAGTAGAGGCAGAACAAAAAGATGCTGATTCTGAATTCTCCAAATCCGCATCATATAACAGAGCAATTCAAAGTGAACGACAAATTGCAGGCATTGCAAAACTTCCTCATGTTATTAATTTTGTCAAAAATATAATGGAAATTGAAGAAAGTGTAGTTGTATTTTGTCATCACAAGGTCATTCACAAATTATTAAACGAAAGTCTTCAGGAATTTTCACCTGTTACAATCATTGGAGGACAATCTGATGCATTACGACAGGATCAGATAGATAAATTCCAGAGAGGTGAATCCAAATTAATGATTGCAGGTATACGTGCAGGCAATGTAGGTATTAATTTGACTAGAGCCAAGTATGTCATTTTTGCAGAACTTGATTGGAGTCCTGCCATTCATAGACAAGCAGAAGATAGATTGCATAGAATAGGACAAAAGAATACTGTTTTTGCGTATTATCTAATTGGAAATGGCACCCTGGATGACCATGTTGCAAATATTTTAGTTGATAAAAGCTATGAAATTGATGAAATCATGGATGAAACAAAAGAAAACTATGAAAACAAAGACAAGGCAGAACTCATCCTAGCTCAGATTCAAGATAAAATACGCTCAAAATAATCAAATTTCTAACTTGTCTTTTATGTTAGATAATTTTTTGACAATTATTTCTTTTTTTGTTTGCTCTATTTGTGAATCCTGAACTTCTTTTACAATTTCATCTATCATGCTTAGGATCTCTATTATGGGTTCTGTTTTTTCAAAATCTATATTGAATCCCTCGATTTCAGTTTTGTCTATTTCTTGGATTCCCTCAGACAAAATCTCAAAAATTTTGACTACCTTCTCTTCTTGCCTTTGAGGTGACATTAGTATGAGTTGTTTTTTTCTTAATCTTTCAATGTCTTCTGCCAATTCGCTTTCTGAAATTTTTAGAATGTCTGCAATCTGAGTTATACTACATGATTTTATTTGTAATAGCCGTAGTATTTTTGCCCATTTTGGCACATCATCACTCCATAAGATTTCTCTTGCAATATTGGTGATGGAAAATGATCCGTCACCATTCAATGAAATCATTTTTCTATCTTTTAGTGTTGCAAGAGAATCTAGGATTCTTCCAACTCCCAATCTTTTTAATTCTGAATTTTCCAAATTATTTTCATTAAATGTTCCATTTTCATTAATTGCCAAATGTAAAATCTCTAAATCTATCGTTCCTAGTTTTCTCATATCTTTACTCTGCTCTTTTGATTTATTTTTCTTTCACATTAATTTTTATTCTTGAAGAATATATGTGGACTTTGTCGTTTTAATTCATGGTTAGATATGAACTTCCAAGATTACCTTATGGATATGATGATCTAGAACCCTTTATTGACACTGAAACAATGAATATTCATCATCAAAAACACCATCAAGCATACGTTGACGGATTAAACAAATCTCTTGCAGCAATTGGTGGTGAATCTCATCCACAATACATATCATCTATTTTGTCTGATCTCAACTCTATTCCCGAATCAGGGCGTAGTGCCATCAATTTTTTTGGGGGAGGATTTGAAAACCATAGATTGTTCTGGGAGACCATGATTCCTAATGATGATGGAAAACCTGGTGGAAAATTAGAAGACTCGATTGACGTTTACTATGATGATTTTGAGAATTTCAAAAAAGTATTTTCTGAAAAAGCAATTGGCATTCAAGGAAGTGGTTGGTGTTGGTTAGTCTTTAATGAAACATATCATAAAATTGAAATCATTACAACTGAAAATCAAACTAGTCCGTGGACTGTTCAAAAATACCCCTTATTGGGATTGGATGTCTGGGAGCATGCATATTATCTGAAATATAAAAATAAACGATCTGATTACGTCGATGCTTGGTGGAATGTTGTGAACTGGGATTATGTCGGTAATCGATTTTCCGAACTTGCTGATTAAATTGTCTGATTTGGACAAATTCTTTTAAAGTAAAGTCTGATCTTTTCTCACATGAACAAGAGTCTGAGATACATTGCACTTCTTGCAATTTTACCCTTGTTTACAACAGGATTGGGAAATGACTATTTCACAGATGTTGATGCCCTAAAAAGCAAAGGAACTGCAACATCACAATATGGTTCCAGCACTAACATTTGTGGATTAGACTTGTGCTCTAATTATCCTGGCGGCAGAGCCGCTTGGGAATCTTCACAAGATAAAGTTCCACCTGTAGCTCCAGTCAAAGAAACTGAAATGGAAGACGCCATGATGGAAAAAGAACAGTCTATGATGGAAGAAACTATGGAAGAAACTGAATCTGACTTGGGTTCTGTACTTAGATTATCAAGAACAAATGTTCCAGCAACAATTCCAATGCATCAAGGCTACTACAACGGTGAAGATGTTTATTTTATCATCACTGATTCTAGTGATCCTACCCATGCAGAAATAATTACTGCGAATCAGGGATGGCAAGTTGAACTTGCTCCTCTGTTAAAGAATGCTCCTGAAAAAGCACTCTCAAAAACATACATGTTTACCAACGGCATATCCGGTGACGGTGTCCATGGATATCAAGGTGAAGTATTTACAAGCACTCCTGCACAACCAGATGTGTACAGTGCATTGACTTCACATGTACATGTAACGTGGAATGAAGGTGCAACATCAAGAGTACTTGATTCAGAAGCAATGATTATGGAGGCAGCTGAGAATGATGAAATCACATTAACTTCCGTTAATGTTGTTTTGAACATGCCACAAATCATTTGGCCTGAAGGTCAGATGATGGTTAAGGAAGACAAAACATTAACTGATGAAACACCTTATGGTGGAGGTCAAGTTCTTGATATTGATACAGAAGAGATGACTGTAACTTTCATAGCTCATCGTGGATGGGGTCCAGATGGTAGAACTATCTATTACATTGTAACAGATGCTACTCCAAGTGGTCCTGCCGGAATGATGGGTGTTGTAAGTGCACCAACATCTGCAAGCTTGATTGCAAATTCAGCAGCAGTAGATTTGTATCAATTCAGAAATGGTTTGACAGGTACTGGTCCTTTGGGATTTCAACCTGGAATTGCAGCAGGGGCCCCTGGTGATGCAAATTATTCACCTATGTGGAGAATCTTTATGGTTGGTTGGACTGATCCTACCTCTGCACAAATTTTAGAAACCATCGATGATATCAACGCCTACAAAGCAGCTGGTTTGGTTGACATTGGCATCGCGCGTCCAATGGACAGTGATCATATTGTTAACTGTCCATTTATTGATCCGTTCCAATAAAATCCACTCTTTTTTATTTTTAATCATTGAACGTTTGTTTGTTTTTAAGGGTTTTCTTTAACATTTTTTGTGAGAATTTAATGCTTAACTTATCTATGGTTGTGAGAATATTACTTCATGAGTATTGTAGGAATGTACATGTTAAATGCACAAGAATATCATCCGGAGAAAATTCAACGAGCCATTGACATGTTATATGTTGATAGGAAAAATGAGTTTCGCGAACTGTCTCATGTTCTTCTTAGTCCAAAAGCAATTAGTTTAATGCCAAACTGGAAAGAATTTGTTTTAAATTTTAGTTTGGATGTTGAAGATGCTTTTAAAACATGGTCTGGACAGACTCCATTATCTGTCAACTCTCCACAAAAAGCGCTGACTCTGTTAAGACAGCTAGGGCATGATAAGACGTCGATGAATCAACTTGCACATTTATTGAATTTGTCGTATACCTTATCACGTGAATTCAAAGAGATCTATAGACGTCTAAAATAATCTCTTTTTTCTAGTCTTAACAATCTGATTTTGGGTTTTAACTGATTATCGATAAAAATAGTATTTCACATTAATTGAATACCGCTTTCCGGAAATTCTTATTTCATTTTATGGGGTAATTGTCAACGAGGCTATAGTGCATATTGCGGGCAATATGATAAAATGGAAAAATACCATTTATTTTTTAAAAAGCCAGGCACAATTAAATGGTAATAAATGGTACTATTTTTTTTTGAAAAAATCTCTGATAAGGTGTTTTTCTTGCAAAATACTATCTACAAGTTTGAAAAATGTCCGAAACGAGAGCTTGAAAATTACAGGAATCCTCATATAATGACTCGATACCATTACCACTAAATTTTATTTCCAAGGATCAGATTCTTCACTTTGTGATTTTATACCTTTTGATGATTCGTCAGCAGGTTTACTTTTCTTTGTCTTTTTCCATTTTTTCTAATGTATTTTTCATTTTTTTTTTGATTCTTTTTTTCTACCGAGAATAATGTCATGCTTTGAAATACTTTAGTATGCCTATAAAGTAGAACTTATCATTGGATTTCATGTTGGAAGAAGAGCTGATAGATCTAATGACATTCTGTCTTCAAAATCCTGATTCAACAGAGATACTTGATAAATATAAAAGAATTACTGAGATTGGACATGAATTGTATTCTGATGGTGGTGTTGATGCTTTGGAAAATTTCTTTTTTGTACTGAAAAATAGAATTACTCAAGAAATAGAAAAAGATCCATCCCCAATGCGTTGCCTATGGAATGGTCTTACTAGTGAATGGCAATACTAAATTTCTCTATTGAGAATTTTATCCACTGCCGATTCTGAAAATGGCAGTACTGCATTTTGGACATGTACCCTTTATTGCCGGTTTGCCATTTTTCATGGTGTATGGTTTAGCGCCACCGATTTCTCGTTTGTCTCGGCACTTTACACAATATCCTATTGTCATGACATTCCTAGGCTCAAGGTCATATTAGCAAGGACTTGTTGAACTTTTTTTACTATTAGACAAACCTCTGATCTCAATTATTGTGTTGCAGAACGATTTTTTCATATCGGATGCAATTATGATCATTTTCAGGAATAAATTCTTCGTATTTTTTAAATATTGATCTAATATCGTCTAAAATTATTTTATAAATTTTCTAACTAACGTTGATTTGTAATTCTACATTATTAGATAATGCACTATGATCTTTAAAACCCGTCCAGACAAAAATTTCTGCAGTAAATTTACCAGAATCTTTTGGCGACCATGACAATGATGGACTGAGTTTTTGATCTGGTGTTAGTTGTCCACTAATCCACCCCAATGATACTACAATACCTAATTCATTTTTTATCTGAACTAGATATATGAAATTCTGAGATTTTTCTTGATGGTTTGTTATGTCTGCTGAAATCTGAACTTGTTGACTCACATTCACATTGCCTGTCATAGGGGATCCAAAAGCATTTTCTAATCTTGGATTCATAATTGATCCTCTTTCTAACTCACTTAGTGCAAATGCTGGCGTGATGCTTATTACAATCATCAACACGATCAATCCTACTATGCCTTTAACCCACACGATTTTTGGGATAATTTTTAGTTACTAAAGGGTTTCTGAATTCTATTAACTGCGAATCTAAATTTTAATTCTATAATAATCCCATCGCTCTGGATCAAACATTGTGACAAATTCTGCTTGTTCTTTGTCTATTCTTGCTCTAATTACATCACGTAGTGCAAAACTTGTCAAATATTTGTATTTCATAGAATGCGATTGCATAATGAACATGTGGCGCATTTCGCTACCGCCCTTTAATCCCCAATACCCCATCTTCAAGGCTATCGGCTCTAAAAATATCGTATTTCTTAATCCATAGTTTTCATCTCTTATTTCTTCACGTAGATTATAGTTTTCAAGTGGCCCTCCTTTTGAAAACCCGATGATCTCTCCATCTTTGTTGTTTAGTCTTAATGTGTTAATGATCACTTGCGAATCTTTGACTGACTCTTCAAATTTTTCTTTTTGAAATTGTAGTGGTGTTGGCAATTCCATGAAAATATCATGCAATGTTTGAATAAAGTTTGGATCCTCTCTTATAGTCATTGATTCTATTGTTGGAACGAGTTTTAGATTTTCGTAAGCATAATTGGCCTGAATTGAGATTTCTTGTTGTCTTATTCTCATAAATGATAAAACTGTGTCAAAAAAATTCTTTCTCATTTCTTTCGACAGAACTTTTAGAACTTCTTTTGTCATGTCTGTTTCTTTATTTAACAATTCTTCAAAATATGCAACTGCACTTCGTACAATCAGTGATGGTCTCCATGCTAATGCATGTGCATTCATTTTTGCCATCATCATAGCTTTTGAAAAATCTCCTAACGCATAACCACTAATTCTGTCTACTACAGACAGGTACCACCCCATTTCCATAACATGTTGTTGATACTGAGCGTTGTTTCTTGTCAAATCTGAGTTTTCGAAACACTGTTTGATTTGTATTTCCGCATTTTTTCTCATGTCTCCACTCCATGGGTATGTTGTTCTTAAAATCAACACTTTGACTATTTCTAAATCAATATTTGCAGTTTTGATTAATTGATCAAGTTTTTTATCCATAGAAATAAATTTTATAACGCTTTCTTCATGAGGTTTGTCTACACTTTTTTGTGGATCAAAATCATGAAACAACGCTGCAACATACAAATATTTTATATCTTCATTTGTAAACCTGATTTTTTTCTGGTCTTTAGCTAAAAGTGAAACGTATGTCACTTCTAGTTCATGGTTGATATTGTGATATCCATAATAATCTCTCCCAAGACCCTGGCTTTCAAATAAATCAATTGTGTAATCTAGCATCTCGACATAACAATCATCTTCCAATCCATTTTGCACCATTTGGTTGAGAATTTCGTTTCTCATCGAAACAGTAGTTGCAAACTGTTGCAATAACAATCGATCAAAATTCTTGTTTTTAAATATGATCTCTTGTTGCTAATTTTATGATGTTTTTTACTGACTGTTAGAAACACTCAATAGAATTACGATTTGGTTATTTTTGAATGTCATTTAACAAGGATTTGTTAAAACAATTAATGAAAATAAACGAACAAAATCCTCCCAACTATACATTGCATCTCAACGATAAATCATATCCATTCACCTCTGTGTCAATCACAAACTCTCCTATTCCTGTTAACGAACCCACAACTCGTGGTGGTGTGTATTTTTCAGACAAGTTCGCCTATAAAATGAAGGGAGTAATCGAAGACCTTTCTGTAGTTCCGCTACTGACAAAAAAAATGCTTGGCCCAAATACTGAATTTGGCGAATTAAAAATTACCACTCAGATCAATTCTGATGGCAGTCTGATTGATCTTGAGATGTTTACTAATCTCACAAACAGTGTTCAAACCCCAGATTCAATTGAGCTTAGCATGATTATTGTAAAATTAGATTCCGTCTAGTTAACTTTGAGATATTTATCGTATTTTTCTCTGCGTTCTTTGTCTGATAGAACTTCATATGCTTTGTTTAGTTCAGCCATTTTCTCTTCTGATTTGTCCTTTGTTTTGTCTGGATGTGTTTTCTTTGCTAATTCTCTGAACTTGTTTCTGATTTCTTCTATTGATGCATCTTTTGAAACTCCTATGATCTCATAATAGTTTGGCAATTCGTCATTGATTGCGGCATTTCGGAATTCTTTATCTTCTGTCGTATTTCGTCTTTGTCCTAATTCTTCGTAATCATCTCCCCAATCTGAATGATATTTTTCAAATGTCTTGTCTTTTTTTGATTCGAATTCTTTTTTATCATATGATGTCTTTTTTCTTAGTATGATGTCTCTTGCTAAAAATAATAATATTGCAATTACTGCAACTGCAAATCCTGAAAACAATATGATCTTTTCTTCATCTGTTACCACAAGATCCATGTCGAGATTTTTGTTTTGTGCATTTGCTATCTGTGTTGCTCCAAAAACAATCAATAAAATTATAAAAATACTTGACTTGCTCATTTTTCATTCCTATGATAATCTGAAATCTTCTTTTGCAGTATTTAGAACTACATGTGTTATGGTATTTTCTACATTTAGAATGGATGCTAATCCCTTTACGAATTTACTCAATTCATTTCTGTCTTTGAATTTTGCTATGATTATGGTGTCTGTTGAACCTGTAATATCATATACTCCACATACGTTTTCAAATTTTGATATCTCTTTTTCAATATCTATGATTTTATCGTTTTTGGCCATGATTTCAATAATTGCAGTCAGGGTATATCCAATTTTTTCATGATCAATAATTGCAGTGTATCCGTGAATCACTTTCTCTTTCTCCATTTTTTTTATTCTTGATAGTACCGTGACAGTTGACATTCCAAGATTTAGTGCAAGTTGTCTTGCTGACTGTCTTGCATCAACTAGTAGATTTCTGAGAATTTTTTCATCTGTCTCATCTAAAACCATACTACTATGTGGTGAAAAATTTATTTAAATTTTAGGTTGATTCTTAAAAATCTGTTTAGTTTTTACTCATTATTTTTGATTCTAGTTTTAGACTTATTAGAAATGTAACATCCTATCAATTATGGAGAAAATCAAGGAATTTGTTGAAAAGGGAAATTCTTTGATGGCTGAAGGGAAATTCGATGATGCACTTGGCTTTTTTGAGCAAGCCCTACTTTTGAATCAAAGTGATCCAGATCTTTGGAATTTCAAAGGTGTCGCACTTAGAAGTTTAGGTAGATACGAGGAATCAATAGATTGTTTTAACAAGTCTTTAGAAATTGAACCAAGAGATAAAAACGCATCATGACTTGTTAATTCTATTGAAACAGAGCTCACTGAAAGTCAATCTACATTATTAATTAAACAACGTAAACTTAACAGTTCTTTTATACATTAACATTATGCCAATCTGGGAGATTCAATGGATGATTTTTTATGAACTTAATGATTTTGGAATAAGCGATAATTACCAACACCAAAACAAAAAGCATGTTTGAGGTTGTGTTTTTTGAGTTTGTTCTATCGTTTTTGATATTTTTTTAATGTTTTCATCCAAGTTTTCAACAATCTGTTCGTTGGCAAAGAAAGTTTTTGCAGTTTCATAATTTCCATATCCTATGTGATTATCTCCTCCCTTGATTCTGCCTTCAAAAAACTCCATATTTTTTTCACTATCTCTTAACATATTCCATGCTTGATTGATTTTTTCTTTCTGTTCTTCAGAATCAGATGATAGTTTTTCTAGGGATTCTTCCATACTTTGCATTTCCTTTTTAAAAGAATTTAATTTTTCATAAGACTCTTTTTGCAATTTGGCTATTTCATCATAACTTATTTTTTGTAAATTATCTGAAATCTGTTCTTCGGAAATTGGTGTGGGAATTTTACATCCCATTTTTTCTTTAACTCCAAATATCTTAGGACACTTGTCATCCTTATCTTGAATTCCATCTCCATCTGAATCTCTAGAAGGGTAATCGTCTGGACACCCATCAGCGTCCTTGTATCCATTATGTGTTTCAGGTTTAGTATTACAAAGATCCTTAGTATCTACTATCCCATCATTATCTTGGTCATTATTGCTTGTAGATTTAGGATATGTCTTTGGTATATTTTTTGAACTATCTTTTGAAATAGTGATTTCTTCTCTATGAAATATCTCACCATTAAACGAATGAGCAATATGATATGTGCCTGTTGGATCTGATGAACCAAAAGTCAATTGAGTCTTATATGATTTTAATGTCTTTGCTACCGCTAATGCTTGATGATCTGTTGTTCCATCCGGTCTGTCTATTATTAATTCCAAATACATTCCTCGTTTGAATAATTTATCAGGTACGTTTCCTTGAATCATTTTTGTAATTGGAGACGTTCCAGATAATGTTAGATGTGTACTTTGTGAAGATGTAATAATTGGTTTCTCAATAATTCTTTCATTGAAGAGAGGGGTGAAATTTGTTTTCTTACCAAATCCTTTATCCCCATAAATCTGACGTATTCTTTGTACGTCTTCCTGTGTAATTGTTTTCATATCTTCATTTGGAGGCATAGGAGTCATGATTGATGGATATCCTTTCCCAGTATCATACCAATTTTGCGTAAAACTGTCATCATATCCTATGTAATGTCCCAATCCCAATGCATGACCAAATTCATGTTGTACTACACTTGCCATGTATCTTGAGCGCTCAAATTTATCGCCAAAGCAAATTGTATTTACAAATATGTTAAACTCAACATCATATTCTCTCCCACAATATTGAAAAGAAGAATAAACTATTTTGGTTATACCAGTATCTACATTCCACCATCCTAAGGCATTAGCATATTTTCCATCTTGTATGTATGGTTTATCTACAAATTCTACTGTAATGTCACAAACATTCCAATTTAGTAAATCTAATTTATTTAGAGGCACTTCTCTTACATCGATTTTCCATTCTCCACTTCCTGATTGTTCTAATACTGATCTCCACGTATCGATTCCTCTTTTTGCATCTGCATACCATATTTTCCATGTGGTTTCATCAATTTTATAATTATCAGGTTGGAATAAACATACTGTGGGGGATTGGGATACTTGTTTTCCGTAATCATTTTCAAAATATCCTTCTGATGCAGAAACAGATTGAATACTTCCTGCAATTCCAGAGGTTAGCAATATTGTTGAAAAAATCAATGACCTGAATATTCTGGATTCTGTCATTTCAATGATGATATGAATGTCAAGTAAAAAAGAGTGTTTATTGGAATGTTTGATGAATTTAATTGAGTAACCTGCCACTAGCACTTGAAAGGTCATTAAAGTTACTCTCGATGAAACTAGTGGACATTGACTGATCTTTTTTTATTATGTACTGAATAGAATTTCATGTTCAACTCATACTTGAAAATATGGTAATGTCCTGTAAATTTGTTGTAAACTAATACTATATTATTAACAAAATATTATCCATAACTGTGAATAATGATATAGAGAATATGCTAGCTCAAGCGTATGAATATGTAGAAGATGATAATTATTCTGATGCACTAAAACTGTATGACTTGGTACTACAACAAGTACCTGATAATGTTAGTGCATTAATTGACAAAGGCGTTACATTACAGAATATGGGAAAATTAAAGCTCGCCA
>PFRJ01000017.1 GCA_002788515.1 Nitrosopumilales archaeon CG_4_9_14_0_2_um_filter_34_16
AAAAATGATCTTGCTTTAGATGATTTTCAGGAAATATTTCTTGATAACATGGTTAGTGGATTATTTGATTTGAAATCCTTAGGCTCCTCTTTTGAAGGTACTAACTCTCTTATGTATTTGATTAATGGGAGTGTAAAGGGAATTGATGGATACATTAAACGATTGATTGATGAAATTCGTTTAACATTAAAGAAAAATGATCTAAAAGCTAGCAGAACCAAGATTGCGTTGTCTTGGACACTTGATCAGCACGCAATGCGTGGAGATAAAATTGAAATGCTTCAGAATTTAACATCACGATTACGTGATTATATTGGTGATGTTGAGGCCTATGAAGATCCAAACTTTGATCTATTTCACAGTGACAAAACCACAATTGTTGTTGCATGTTCAAAATTTGATTTTGATAATATTGAAAAAACCAAACAAAGTTCTGATCTAATAATGATAAAAGCCAATCCTTTATGTGAAACAATTCAATAAGAGTATAAATTACCTAAATCATAATTTTGGGTGAAATGTCAAGCGAAACTAACGACGATGAAATTCCAGTTGATATAATGTCTGAAAATAAAATAGATGATGAATCTATAGATGATTCAAAGTTTTCAGAAATTACTATTGAAGAATTAACTAAGTTACTAGATTCAGAAAAACAAAAATCGTCCCAATATGAGGAAAAATTAAAACATGTTTTAGCTGATTTTCAAAATCTTAGTCGTAAGACTCAATCAGATATAGAAAATGGTGTAAATACAAAAATTAATGAATTTTTATTAGATTTTTTAAAAATTTATGACGATTTTATTCTTGCAAAAGAAGTTTTTTCTGATAGCAAAATAAATTCAGAAGGGCTAGATTCTATTTTAAAAAATATGGAGTCTTTATTGAAAAAATATCGTGTTACTCCAATAGATGCGTTAGGAGAAATTTTTGATCCAAACTTCCATGAAGCGATATCTATCATCAACGATCCAAATCTGGATGATAATACAATCACAAAAGAGATCAGGAAGGGATATATTTCTCATGAGAGAGTTATAAGACCTACGTTAGTAGAAATTTCAAAAAAAGGATGATAAAATATGGCTAAAATTATTGGAATAGATTTAGGGACAAGTAATTCTGCAGCAGCAGTAATAATGGGTGGAAAACCTACTATTATTCCTGCAGCAGAAGGAGCTACTGTAGGCGGAAAGGCATTCCCATCTGTTGTAGCATTTACTAAAGACGGTGATCTTTTGGTTGGTGAACCTGCAAGAAGGCAATCTGTAACAAATCCTGATAGAACAATTGTTGCTGCAAAAAGAAAAATGGGCTCTGATTATACTTTTAAAATTTTGGATAAAGAGTACAAACCACAACAAATCTCATCATTCATTTTGCAAAAAATCAAAAAAGATGCTGAGGCATTTATTGGTGAACCTGTAGAAAAAGCAGTTATTACTGTACCTGCATATTTTGATGATAATCAACGTCAGGCAACTAAGGATGCTGGAACCATTGCTGGCCTAGATGTTGTCAGAATTATAAATGAACCAACAGCTGCGTCTTTGGCATTTGGATTAGATAAAGTAGCACAAGACATGAAAATTCTTGTCTTTGATTTTGGCGGTGGTACATTAGACGTTACTATAATGGAAATGGGTGGAGGAGTTTTTGAAGTTCTTAGTACTTCTGGTGATACTCAGTTAGGCGGTACAGATATGGATAAAGTTCTAATTGATTTCATCGTAGATGAATTTAGGAAAAAAGAAGGAGTTGATCTCACTACAGATTCAACTGCCATGACAAGAATTAGAGAAGCTTCTGAAAAAGCTAAAATTGAATTATCTACTGTTATGGAAACCGATGTAAACTTGCCATTTATTTCTCATGATCCATCTTCAGGTGCTAAAAATCTTGAATTAAGAATCACTAGATCTAAACTTGATGAACTGATAAGGCCAATTGTTGAAAGATGCAAGCCTTCAATACTCAAAGCATTGGAAGATGCAAAACTCACCAATTCTGATATTAATAAAATTGTCATGGTTGGCGGTCCTACAAGAATCCCATTGGTTAGAAAATTTGTCAGTGAAGTTGTGGGTCAACAATCCGAATCTGGTGTGGATCCTATGGAAGCTGTAGCAATGGGAGCTGCTATTCAAGCAGGAATTATTGCCGGTGATGTCACTAGTGACATAGTTTTACTTGATGTTACACCTTTGACTTTGGGAATTGAAACTTTAGGAGGTGTACGAGAACCATTAATTGAAAGAAATACCACAATTCCAACTTCTAAAAGTAAGGTATTCACCACTGCAGCTGACAATCAAACAGCTGTTACTATTCACATTGTTCAAGGTGAACGACCAATGGCAACTGATAATGTGTCTTTGGGAAGCTTTAATCTTACTGATTTACCACCAGCTCCACGAGGAATTCCTCAAATTGAAGTAAAATTTGATATTGATGCAAATGGAATAATCAATGTAACTGCAAAAGATCTAGGTACTCAAAAAGAAGCAAAGATCACTATTGAATCCTCCTCAAAATTATCCAAAGAAGAAATTGAAAAATTGAAAGAAGACGCGGAAAAATTCTCTGATGAAGATAAAAAGAAGAAAGAGAAAATTGATCTAAGAAATGAGGCAGAGAGCTACATTTACACTACAGAAAAACTAGTTAATCATGATCTTAAAGATAAGATCTCTCAAGAACAAGGAATCAAAATAACTGATGCTGTTAAAGAAGTTAAAGAAGTTTTAGACAAGGAACCTGCTGAATTAAAACCTAAACTTGAAGCATTACAAACTCTAGTTAGCGAAGTTACTACTGAACTTTACAAAAATGCTTCACCCCCACCTGGTGCTGAAGGACAACCTGGTGCTGAAGGACAACCTGGTGCTGAAGGACAACCTGGTGCTGAAGGACAACCTGGTGCTGAAGGACAAACTACTGAATCATCTACTGATGAAACAAAAACTAGCTAAGTGCCAATTCAATCATTTATACTATAATTACAATAAAGGATGATGATTCATGACTGCAAAACGTGATTATTATGAAGTCTTGGGCGTTACCAAAACATCATCTTTGGATGAAGTTAAACAACAGTATAGAAAATTAGCACTAAAATTCCATCCTGATCGAAATAAATCTGCAGAGGCCTCAGAACATTTCAAAGAAATTTCTGAAGCATATGCTGTTCTTTCAGATCCTGCAAAAAAGCAACTCTATGATCAACATGGACATGCAGGTGTAGATGGTAGATATTCAAGCGAAGATATCTTTCAAGGTGCGCGAGGGGATTTCAGTGATATTTTTGGTCGTGGAGGAGGAGGATTTGATTCAATTTTTGAATCAATCTTTGGTCGTGGAGGAGGAGGATTTGGGTTTAATCAACAACGTGGATCTGATCTTCTATACGAAACTTCTGTCACTTTAGAAGATGTACTTCATGGAAAAAAAATGGAGATTAATTTACAAAAACAGATCCAATGTGATAATTGTCATGGATCTGGATCTAAACCTGGTACCAATAAGAAGACATGTACATCATGTAATGGTCAAGGACAAGTAAGACAAACTCGTAATATGGGATTTGCATCATTTGTAACTGCTGCACCATGTTCTACTTGTAGAGGACAAGGCTCCATCATAGAATTCCCTTGTAGTGAATGCAAAGGGCAAGGAAAGAAAAGAGGTTCTAAAACCGTCACATTTGATATTCCACCTGGTATTGATTCAGGTGATTATACTGTTTCTGGAGAAGGGAATGAAGTCCCTGATGGTGTTAATGGTGATTTAATAGTTAGAGTAAGAGTTCAACCCCATTCACAATTCACTAGAGACGGAAAAGATATTTTTTATGATCACAATGTTTCTATGATTGATGCTGCATTAGGTTGTGAGATTACTGTTCCAACTTTAGAGGGTAAAGAGAAAATTAAAGTTGATTCTGGCAGTCAACCAAACACTATAATCAAACTAAAAGGAAAAGGAGTTCCTCACATTAATTATAGAGGACGAGGCGATCAATTTGTTAGGATTGTAATAAACATTCCAACAAAACTCAACAAACATCAAAAAAATCTTTTAGATGAATTTAGAAAGATAAGTGATTGATTGAAAAAATATGAAAATTGCATTAGATGTTGACGGTGTACTTGCCGATGTAATAGTATCATGGTTAAATTACAGCAACACAATTAGACCTGCTATTTACAAACATGAAGTTACTGATTGGGAATTCTGGAAGAAATTCAAAATAGATCGTTTTGATTTTTACATCGAGCTTAGTTCATGCTGGAAAAATTGGATATCTATACCTCCAACAGAAAATGATCTATCATCAATTACCAAATTACTCTCAACTATGGGTCAAGTAGATATTGTTACTGCAAGAGAACGCTCTACAGATTCCTTTGTTAAATCATGGCTCAACCATCATGACATATCATATGATAATTACATCTCAGTTATTGATGGACCGATGAAAGCTGATTTAGATTATGACGTGTTTATTGATGACTCTCCACATAACGCAGAAAAATTTCTTAAAAACAGCAAAAAAATGATTTTGTATTCACAACCTTGGAATCAGCATATCTCTAATCCATCCATCCATCGTGTTTCAAATCTCACAGAAGCAATTGAAAAAATAAAACTTTACTAGTTTTTTTTAAATTTTCTAATGTTAACTTGGTGTCCATTTCTGATGTGTGTAGAGTGAGCAGTGTTTAATAATTCCCCAATTTTATCGTCATGATAATATTTAACGTTGTAACGACCGAGAACCTTTTTACAATTTACACAATACACTTCTTTGAATTCCATTTTGTCTCTTGACTAACTGGATGTAATTGTTTAATGGTATAATAAAGAAACTTATTCCTGATCTCAAAATTTTACTATGCGGGAGTCACCCAGCCTGGTCAACGGTGTAAGGTTCAGATCCTTATCTCCTAGGAGTTCGTGGGTTCAAATCCCACTTCCCGCATTTAATCAAGCATTTCTAATTTCTTTTTTATATTTTTTACAAGTAAATTATTTATCATTTCACCAGAAGCTTTTCCTCTTAACTCTTTCATCACAATTCCCATCAATGGACCGACTGCCCTTTCTTTTTGATTTTCAACAATTTTCTGGTTTTTCTCTATTATGTTTTTGATAATTTCCTCTAAATCGCCTTCATTAACAGCCTCAATAGATGCATTTTTCAAAGATTCCTCAATTGTTTGTGACTTTCCAGACATGATGCTCTCATATATTATCTCGATAGATTCTTTAGCGATCTTTCCTTCTTCTAACAACTGAAATGATTTTATAATATCTTCATTCTTTAATAAATCCGATTTTAATCCACTTCTTTCTAAATTTGTAATTAGTGAACAAAGAACTGATGCAACAAAAGTAGGATTAGTTTTAATTTTTTCAACAACAGTTTCAAATAATTCAATGTAACGTGAATCAAAAACCTGTTCAGCAAGTTGTAGATTGATGTTATATTTTGTTTGTAATTCTTGTATGGATTCATCCCAGGATTTTGGAATATTTTTCTCTGCCTCTGTCAATTCTTCTTTTGTGATGATTATTGGAGGAATATCTGTTTCAGGATACATTCTTGCTGCGCCTGGTCTAGGTCTAAGAAACTTTGTTTCACCTGATTGAGTAGCTAATCTGGTATCGATCGGAATTCCATGATTTTGAATATGTTTAATTCTCAAAATTATCTGATCTATCACTATGTCCATTTTTTCTTCAGGAGACGCTAAAATTAAAAATGCATCACTATCACTGATCTCTAAATATTTTTTTAGATTGTGAATGTCTGACTCTTCTATTCCATAATTTGGCAACTCATCTGAATGGAAAACACCTCCTATTCCAAAAAATCGTACTAGTTCTGCTACTTCTTTACCTAGTCTTATTCCATCATATGGCGAATATCCAAACAATCCTGCCATATTTCTAAAAGACACAGCAATAATTTTCTGATTATTCTTTATTGCATTTTGAATAATTTTTGATTTGCATTCTGAAAACATTTCTGTGACGTCTTTTTTATCATTCTCACTATACGTCCAATTTTGTTCTTGTATTTTTTTTGAGATTTTAAGCAATCCGTGTTGCCTTTTAGCCTCATACTCCACAACTTTTTCTAATTGTTCTAACTGTTGAACTCCTTTTACTTCGATTACTACACCTCCGTCTCTAATTGAAACATTAACATCTTGTCGAATTGAGCCTAAACCTCTTTTTACTTTTTTTGTACTTCTCAGAATTCTTCCTAATGCCAATGCAATTTTTTTAACATCATTTGTTTCCACCTCAAAAGGTTCTGTTGCAATCTCAACTAATGGTACTCCTAGTCGTTCTAATCCAAATTTTCTTACTGCACCTTCATCTCCTAATATCTTTGCAGCATCTTCTTCAAGACAAATTGATTGAATTTTTATCTCTGTTTCACCGGCCTTGTAAGAACCTCCTTGCGAAACTAACATTGTACGTTGAAAACCTGTTGTATTTGATCCGTCAATCACTGTTTTTCTCATAGGATAAATTTCGCTAAAAATATTTGATTTCAATGCAGCGCAAATAGTTAGTACAATTTTTTTTGCACTCTCATCTAATTCATGTGGTGGTTCTTCATCTTGCTCTACCAAGCAGCTGCTTTGTGGATTTGCATAATACACTATACTTTTTGATTTTGTACTCTCAAACAATGCTGCAGGATCAAATTCTCCTAATTCGCTTTTCGATGCTCGTAATTTTCTATGAAACTTGATTGAATATTCATCTGATTCGATTGGTGTACAATTACAAAATAGTTTCTTGTTAGTTGCAAGCTGTTGATGGATTTCTAATCCAACTTTAACTCCTACATCTTTAATTGAAAATTTTTCCATATTGATACCTAATCATATAGAAAATTCTGATGCAATTTTCTTTAACATGATTTCCTTAATTTCATCACGTTTTTCAGTATTTCCAGCTGCCCACATTGCTTTTACCAAAGCAACTTCAGGAATCATATTTTCTAGTGGAATTATTCCTAAATTAAGCAAATCTCTGCCGCTTTCATACACTGTCATTCTTACTCTGCCGTCTATGCACTGTGAAGTCATTCCCATAAAGATACCTTTTTCGTTTGCAATTTTTACTATTGGATACATGTTTTCTCCTATGTGTCCTAATCCAGTTCCCTCAAAAATTATTGCCTTGTATCCTGAATCAATAATATTTTTCAATAATTCTGGATTATATCCTGGATGATATTTTACCAAAGCAACTTTTTCATTTATTTTTATTTTAGGATCAAATTCTTTGATTGTAAAAAATTCTGTCTTCATATTATCATGAATTTCATTATTTACAATTAAAAATGCAGGATCATCGCCAATCGTTTGAAATGCTCCTCTTTTACTGGTATGATTTTTTCTTACTCTTGTACCAATATGACAAGCAATAGCTTCATCATTTTCATCTTGGTGCATTATTATGTAAACTCCATTGCCTTTGCATTTTGTAAGAAATGACACAGCTCCCATCAAATTTAATGCGGCATCTGATGATGCTCGATCTGATGATCTCTGTGATCCAACTAATGCTATGGGTATTGGAAAACCTGCAAGTGAAAATGAAAGATACGATGATGTATAATGCATAGTATCTGTGCCATGTGCAATAATTATGCCTGAATATTCTGAATTGGAATATTCTTTTACTGTTTCAGCAATTTTCAGCCAGTGTTGAGGCATTATATTTTCAGAATATTCTGAAAACAGTACTTTTGTGTCAATGTTTGCAATTTCAGCAAGCTCTGGTACCGATGAGTTTAATTCTTCTGCAGTTAATACCGGTGTTACTGCACCTGTCCTGTAATCAATTTTGCTTGCAATTGTACCTCCAGTTGATAATAATAAAATATTTGGCAGCTTTTCATTTTTCTCAACCTTTTCATTTTTCTCAACAATTTTTTCTGAAGTGAGGATTTTCTCAACCTTTTCAATTTTAGCAATCTCTAAACCAATGTTGTATCCACTCTTTAGCTTCAAAACAATATGCCTATCATCACTGTGCTCATATCTGGGCATTACTATTCCTGAATATGTAATGTCAGCTAAAATCTTTACAGAATCTCCAACTGAAATTGTGTTTTTCTTGAGAAATTCTAATGAATTTCCCTCATATCCAGCATATTCTGACATTTATGAGGATTAGATTTGCTATTTTATTAAAACTACCTGTAATAGGATGCTACTAGTTTTTCGCCAATCTTGAGATCTTTTTGTTCTCTTACCTTCTTTACTGCTTCCTCAAAGTGCTTCATAGTCACTTTTGCATCGATGCTATTCTTTTCAATATCTTTGACATCTGGATGTGAATCTAAGAACTCATGAATAACTAGTGACACTGCAGTATTTGCAATAGATGCTGTATCTGCACCACTGAGCCCATCTGTTATCTCTGCAAGTTTGTCAAAATCAACATGTTTAGAATCACTTTGATCGCTGATGGTTGGAATCTTTGCGGCATTAATTTTCAAGATGCTCTTTCTACTCTCCTTATCTGGAAGTGGAATTTGAATAATTTTATCGAATCTTCCGGGTCTTAATAATGCGGGATCAATCATATCTGCTCTATTTGTTGCAGCCAAAACTATTACACCGTGCATATTTTCCATACCGTCTAATTCTGTTAGTAGTTGACTAACAACTCTCTCAGTAACTGCAGTTTCTCCACCGGCTCCTCTGATTGGTGCAATAGAATCAATTTCATCAAAGAATACAACGCATGGTGCAGATTGACGTGCACGTTTGAAAATTTCTCTAATTCCTCGCTCTGATTCTCCTACCCATTTAGACAAGAGTTCGGGTCCTCTAACTGAAACAAAGTTTGCTTCACTTTGAGTAGCTACTGCTTTTGCAAGTAGAGTTTTACCAGTACCACTTGGACCGTGTAATAATATTCCTCTTGGCATCCTATGTCCTAATTTATCATAAAGACCTGGATATTTCATTGGCCATTCTACAGCTTCTTGTAGTTCTCGTTTGACTTCTTCTAATCCACCAACATCTTCCCATTTTACATCTGGATTTTCAATGAAAACTTCTCGCATTCCGGATGGAGTTACCTCAATCAAGGCTTTCTGGAAATCATCATGATTTACAATCAATTTATCCAAAGTTTCTGGAGGTAATTTCTCTTCTTCCAAATTTAAAACTGGTAATAATCTTCTCAAACATTTCATTGCGGCCTCTTTACATAGATATTCCAAGTCTGCACCAACATACCCATGACTGACTGATGAGATTTTCTCAATGTCCACATCATCTGATAGTGGCATGTTTCTACTGTGGATTGCAAGAATGTCTTTTCTTCCTTTTTTGTCAGGAACTTTAATCTCAATTTCTCTATCAAATCTTCCTGGTCTTCTTAGTGCAGGATCAATTGCATTTGGTCTATTTGTTGCAGAAATAACAATTACTTTACCTCTTGCTTCTAGTCCGTCCATTAAGGACAACATTTGTGATACGACTCTTCTTTCAACTTCACCGGTGACTTCTTCTCTTTTTGGTGCAATAGAGTCAATTTCGTCTACAAAGATAATTGATGGTGCTTTCTCTCTTGCTTCTTTGAAAATTTCTCTTAATCTTGCTTCACTTTCACCATAAAACTTACTCATTATTTCTGGACCTGAAATGCTGATGAAATGCGCATTACTTTCATTTGCTACTGCTTTTGCAAGTAGAGTTTTACCAGTACCTGGTGGACCATACAATAACACACCTTTTGGTGCTTCAATTCCTAATTTTTCAAAAATTTCTGGATGCCTTAATGGAAGCTCAATCATCTCTCTGACTTTTTTAATCTCATTTGATATCCCGCCAATGTCTTCATAGGTAACTTGTGGAACTCCGCGTAGCGTTTCTCCTTTTTCTGCAATATGGAAAACTGTTTTCTGAGTTACCAAAACAGCATCAGCTGCAGGTGTTACTCCTATTACTTGAAAAGTTAAACGTCCACCAAAGTATGGGACCATGACATTGTCTCCTTTAATCAAAGGAACACTTTCTAATGCATCTGCAAGATATCTCTCATCAATTGGTGGGATTGCTTCTAATGGTGCAACTACTACTTTTTCAGCAGCCACTGCCTTTATTTTTCTGACCGAAATAGTATCTCCAATTGCTATTCCTGAATTGTTTCTCCCTAATCCGTCTATTCTGATAATTCCTTTTCCTTCATCAGATGGATATAACGGAAGACATTTTGCAACTGTTCTTCTTTTGCCTTTAATTTCTATAACATCACCAGTTGAGGCACTTAGTGTGTCCATGGAATCATAATCTATTCTTGCTACTCCTCTTCCAACATCTCTCGTATATGCTTCAAGAACTTTCAGAGAAAGAGCATTTTGACTCATATACACTAGCCTCAATTCTAATTTTTATACCTTTGTGGTAATTTCTCAAACTGACTAAGAATATACCACAAGCTTAAAATTCTCTTTACATAGGAAACGATCAACTTGGGTAAGAGACCACTAGTTCGAAGACGAGGCCGTGGAGGTAATCAATTCAGATCTACATCTACTGGTAAAGTAGGCTCGAGGGCAATTTATCCACGCTTTCCACTTTCAGAACAACATGAAGGTGAAATTATTGATCTAGTTCATGAACGTGGTAGAGAAGCACCATTATCTAAAATCAGATTTGAAGACGGCTCTGTTTCATTTGTTCCTGCTGTTCTTGGAACTAAAGTAGGTGAAACTTTGCAATTTGGATTAAAATCAACAATTGAAAAAGGAAATGTTATCAGTATTCAAAACATTCCTGATGGTACAATTGTATGTAATATTGAAAAGCATTTTGGAGATGGTGGTGCTATTGTTAAATCTGCAGGTACTAACGCAACTATTTTCTCTCACGGTGATGATGGCGTAACTGTTAAACTACCTTCTGGGAAATTTGCTACTCTTAATCCAAAAAATAGAGCCATGATTGGTACTCTTGCTGGTGGTGGAGCTAGTGAACGATTCTTTATGAGTGCAGGTAACAAGTGGCGCAGTTTTAGAGCTAAAGGAAAGAAATATCCAATTGTAAGAGGAGTTGCTCAAGCTGCATATGTTCACCCACACGGTGGTGGTCGTCATCAACACGTTGGACAAAGTTCAACTGTTTCACGAGATGCTCCTCCTGGTGCAAAAGTAGGTAGCATTGCTGCCAGAAAGACAGGTAGAGCTAGAATTAAAGAACGAAAGTAATTTTATTTTAGCCTAATATTGATTAATGCCTGTCTGAGACATATTTTCAGTGTCAAATCAGCGTGTTAGACTTTTTGTAACAGGTAAGGTCCAAGGTGTTTTTTTCCGTCAAACACTAAAAGTAGTGGCAAAGAAAAATGGTATTTTTGGATGGGTTAAAAATCTCAGAGATGGTCGTGTTGAAGCAGTTTTAGAAGGAGATGAAGAAAAGATTAGTAGATTGATTGAATGGGCTCATGGAGGACCTGCTAATGCCAGAGTTGAGGATGTAGATATACGAAATGAAAAATACACTGGAGAATTCTCAAAATTTGATGTTTTGTATTAATGAATTTCTTCAAACGCATCTTTGATGGCTTGACTATATTCTAAAATTTTTTGTTCTTTCTTAATATGAATAATCTGTATTGGCTCTTTTCTATTTTTTTGAATTTTAATGATAACTCCATCTCTTTCTGGTTCTACATCTGCAAACCATCTAAATGTCATTGATTTACAAAAAACTACTCTGTGCATCCTGACATCTTCTATCACTTTATCTCCTAATGAGAAGCAAAATTCTCTGATTGAATCAAATAATGGCAAGACCGAACTTGGAATTTGCTTCTTAAAGTCCTCATAGCTTCTTTTGTTTCCAAAAGAGACAATTCCTTCCATGAGTTTGCAAATCTAATTTTAATTATAAAGGTAGTAGATCTGCTGGTTCCAGTCTAGACGAATAGCCCCATTTCAAGGCATACAAGATCCGCCACGTTGACGAGGAAGCGTGGATGCCCCACCTTAGGATTGCTCCCTCCCGGACCTCATCCCTTTCGATGGTTCGGTCTTAGAAGTTATCCCTTCGGATATTTCTAGTCCTGCAACCACCCGCCTCGGCGTGATTTCATTTCCGCACACCAAGCGGGAATTACCCATCTAGAGATTTACCCAACAGTTACTGATCTCTGCATATAGCCGGTTTCAGAATAGGGCACGGCTGGCACCCTGATCTTACCTACTACCAATTTTCCTAAGAAAGTATGTTATAT
>PFRJ01000119.1 GCA_002788515.1 Nitrosopumilales archaeon CG_4_9_14_0_2_um_filter_34_16
AACTATGAGAGATTCCCTCTCGTGGTCAAACGTCTAAACGTCTGATTGCCTTTTTTGTTCTGCGGAGCAGCGCAATCTAATCGCCAGATTTTACAACTAACGACATCATATTGTGTAAGACAAATAACTATTTAAAATTTAGTGTGATTTATTTTAATAAATACAAAATAATATTGTAAATTCTATATCAATTAAAATCATATCTAGTTACAGATACTAAAAACGACAATCAACAGATCAAAAGGCAAGTAATTTACAAAAACATATTTTTAAGAAAATCCTCAAAATGATGTTAATTGGTTAGATTGGAAATATACTGAATACCATTCGATCTAATTTTGAATGATTAAAGCGGTTTGACATTCAAAATGGATTGCTGATACCAATTAGCAACATGGTTCTTTAGTCGCTATTCTAAACAAGAAGTATGGGAAAGACCATTTTCATCAAAGAAATCATTACAATTTCTAAAGAACCGATACTTTGCCCCACATGCCAAAGACAAGATAGATTAGAAAAAGATATTGTAAGAGAAGAGAGATCAGGAGGAAAGACAATTTTGTGCTTTAGATGTGAGGCATTAATAGTAGTAACAAATCATAATCTCAAACAAGTAGAATTGTCATCAATTAGAGGTGACATAATTATGTTAAAAGAGCCACACCTGATAAGAAAGGTAGAATACTAGTTTTTGGATTTTCCAAGCAATTCCTTGATAACATATCCACGAACATTAGCAAACTCCCATTCTCGGAGATTAGCATTTTGACATTCTTCTTTGATAATCAGTCCGGCCAAACCGTGGCTCCAGATATGGCGTTTTGTATCATATACTTCAATAATTTTTCCATGTTTTGTGATTTTGATTGCACCATGACATCTCTGAATTACTTGCAAAGCTACCATTTGGTAAATTTTTTCAAAGTTGACCATATTATTGGATTATCACATCACATCAAAAATGTTCTGATTTCCGTATTAAATAATAATATACATTAGAAATTAAAAGGCAAGGTGCTGATGATTAACCAACAAACTAAGCTATAACTGATAGATGATGAGTTTGCCGAATTATGAAGCAATTTTAAAATTTAAGAAATAGAGTGGTCTATCCACGTAATCGTACAAAAAGTGACGACAGATTGCACGATAGGGGGTTTTTCAATCCAGATAGCATAGTTATGAATACCATTCTGAATGAGGTTTAGCACTTTTGACAAAATAGGAATGAGGAGTGTTAACAGATAATTTTTTAGATGAGTTTGATTATTTATTCATGTGCATGATCATGACCACAATCACACTCATGATCATCACCCTTTAGAGACATTAATTGTTGAACCATTTCATCACGAATTTTAAGTAAATCGCCAATTTGTTGTTTCATAGATTCAGAACCCCAATTCTCCTGTTGTAGTTCCCTTACAACATCAATAATTTCAAGATCCACATTTAGCAGATTATCCATCAATTGTTCTTGTTCGTTCACAGAAATCTTCTAGCACACTAGAAGAAAAACTATTCGAATCAAATCACATATGTTGTAATGCTATGCTTCCATGCTTTCTTTTAACAGATTTTTTCTAACCAAAATTGGAATATTGTAAAATGCTCCCAAAGCCATAGCGTCAGATGCTCGATAATTTCTCAATACAAGGTCTTTTTTGCCGGTAAAATAGAGATTTGCTCGCAATACCTCACCACTTTCATAAATTTTCACTTTAACTAAAACCAGCTCATTTTGTTCACAAATATCTTCAATCATTTTGTAAATTGATGGAGCCGTCTCACCTTCACGATCACCAAAACTTGAGATGTGTTTTGCTACTTCACCAGAAAATGCACGCATATGGAATTCTTTACCATTATCAGCCTTTAGAACAACCATTCCTTCTACAGCATATGGGTCAACAAATCCAACATAATCAATTTTTACAGAGTCATAATCAGGCTCTTGTGCTTGATCAATTTCCATATTATTACGCATAAACTAGTCATTTAGTGCTTATAAAGATAACAAAAAGTGAGATCATTCTGAAAAACGAATGATCATTTTGAGACAATCAGGATATGCCTGACCCCAAATTATTTAAAATCCCCAACTGTGTTTAGCGTGATGTCAACTAATCCAGAACAAGCCGTATCGTATGTGCTTAACAAATATGTTTCAATATACATGCATAAAGATTTTCTAACCCTAAATCAAAATACTCAGACGCGAGAAGCTGCAAGGATGTTACGACATTATGAAACAGACGACGTTATTGTAACTGATGAAAATAATAATCCAATAGGGATGGTTACCGATGATGATATTCTAAGTAAAGTTAGTGATGCTTCAGTGTTTGCAGAAAACACGATATTGAAAGACATTATGAGTGCCCCGGTAATTACAATCAATGAAAAAGCAACACTGCAAGATGCATTACATAAAATGAGAGATGCTCACATCAGAAAACTTCCAGTACTATCAAAGAAAAATGAGGTGGTTGGAATGATTTTTCAAACAACAATTGCAAATGCAATACGAGATGCGACCGCAACCAATCCACGTCATTTAAGCCCTCCAATAAAAGCGGTATTAGGAAATTTAGGATTTGTATTACAGTTTGCAGGAGTTTTGTTGTTAGTACCTGCAATTGTTGCAACAATTTTAGAAGATCCAATTATAGCCACAGGAATTTATCTCACTACAGTGCTTTTACTGGTAACAGGGTTTTTTCTAAATTCGTATGGGGAGAAAACAGCACTTAATCTTCAGCAGGCATCGATACTGGTGTTTTCAAGTCTATTCTTGCTGATATTGTTTGGAACTGTTCCTTACCTGTATATTCAACCAGATGGTGTAACAGGAATAGAAAGCTTTGCCAATTCATTTTTCTCAAGTGCTGCAGGATTTACAACTGGCGGAATATCACTTTATGACGAACCAGAAAATCTATCTCAAAGTTTCACGTTTTATCGTAGTTTTACTCAACTAGTAGGAGGGATGAGTTTCATCTATTTGGTAATCACTGCATTTTATCCAGAATCAAAATTACGATCAATGCGTGGTTTTATTTCTGGAAGAACCCTCCACATGAAAGAGCTTTTCTCCACAATTACAATAATTTTTGCAGTGTATATTGTCATTGTTGCTGTGTTATTGTATTTCTTTGGTGAAAGAGATATTCTTGATAATTTTTCATTAGCAATGAGTACACTTGCAACAGGGGGATTTGTGCCTTCATCAACTATGTTAGATAATTTGTTGTGGCAAGAAGAGGTGGTTTTGATGGGAGCAATGATACTAGGTGCATTACCATTTACATTCCATTATGCATTTGTAAGAAAAAAATTCCTATCTCCAAAACTTGGAAAAGAGGTTTTAATTTATTTTGCAGTATTAGGTAGCGCAACAATTTTGTTCATTACAATCAGTGATCTAGAACCATTACAAAGTGCATTTTACTCAGTGTCAGCAAGTACGACTGCCGGACTTCAAATGGATAGTCTTGCAGGACTTAATGGCGGAGCTCATGCTATTTTGATAATTCTGATGTTGATTGGAGGATGTGGATTTTCAACGGCAGGAGGCTTGAAAATATTTAGAATCATGCATTTAAAAGACTGTAAAGCGTTTTTTAGTAAAAAGAGAAGAGCAGGATTATCAAGCACTGCAAAAAAAGATCTTACTGCAACTCTTATCATCATTGCTTTGTTACCCATTATTGCTGCAGTAACAGGAGTGCATCTTGCACATACAGAAGAAGTGTCATATCAAAGAGCATTTTTTGAAGCAGTAGGGGTAATTACAACGGGAGGACTATCTGCAGGAGTAATTGATATGGACACAGATCCTTCAACGAAAATAATTTTATCATTTTTGATGATATTTGGAAGATTGGAAATAATTGCACTAGTATACATTTTTGTGCCCAAACTTAGTTAGAGCATGGTTTAATTTTGTAAAAACAAGTTCAAAATTATGAGCAATCCCAGTAAAAGCAACAACAAAGGAAAAAGATTAATCATTTTAGGATTTACAACAATTGCAATTCTCTTTCTGATGTATGGGCGATATCAAGATCCAGAGCTTTTGACGCCTAGTGCAATCGAATCAATTCAAAGAATCGCGTATTGGTTTTACATAATTTTAGTAGTGTCATTTGGAGGCATTGCTTTTGGGATGTATCGGTACCATAAAGAAAAAGTAGAGAATAAAGGAAGAGATCTTTCTTCAATAATTGCACTTACAACATGGAACTCAAAATCTCGAAAAATTTTTGCTGCTACGTTTATTGGGTATGGGGTATTTTTTTCACTTGTTTCTGGAACCCTAGTGTATCAACCTGAAGTTAGTTTTTCGTATCATTATGGAGCTACAATCCCATCTGGATTTATTGCTCCATGTTGTGACGGGCCAGGATACATGCCAAAAATAATCATATATCTGACAGAGCATGTAGGATTGCAAATAATTCCAATAAACCTAGTGTTACAAATTATTGTTTCGTATTTGGTGGGGTTAAACGCAGCAATTGCTGTAAATGCATATACAATTTCTAAGAAAGGTAGAGGGGCAAGCACTGTTGGAGCCATAACAGGACTATTCATTGCATGTCCAACATGTGCAGGATCATTTTTATCAATATTCATTGGAACTGCAAGTGGAATAGCATTATCAATTGCACTGACACAATTACAAACACTGTTCATCGCAATTTCAATACCAATATTACTTGTAACACCATATATCTTGGCAAGAAAATTACGAAATGCAGATGGAAGTTGTAAAGTAAGTTAGAATTTCTTCACTTCAGGAATTTTATGATTTCCAATATCATAACCGTCACGTCGTAAAAATTTTAACGTGAGTTTGTACATTATTTCATCATGATCTACCATATCAAGTATTTCAGTCCACAACACTTTACCGTTTTCTTCAATGAGTTTTTTAAAGTCAGGATTCATTGATTCAGCATCATTACGAGATTGATCAAATGTTTTTCCATTTTTGTAGGCACGTATACGCCTATCACAACTATCCATATTGATACAATCATCAAAATCGTAAATAAACTTAATTTGTATGACTTCAAACAAATACTAGGTACAAAAATAACTCGCATGACAATTAAAACAATTCAAGAATATGTGGATTTTTTCATAAATCTAAACATGGGTGAAAATGTTCCACTTTTGAGTTTTGTAAATAATGAAAAAATGGTATTAAAACAAAAATTAGAATACAAGAATTTAGAAAAAAAACCAATTAAAAAAGGAATAAAGATTCTAGAGGAGATAGTAAAAGAGATTAATGAAATAGGACAAAAAGCAGTACTGGAAAAATATCAAACTGTAGGAGAAAACAATGGATAAAAATTCAGAGATAATCAAAACTGAAATCATTAGAATTTTAAATGAAAATGGTAAAACACGCGGCACGGATCTTGCTAAAAGGGTGATAGAAAAAGTAGGTAATGAAAAAACAGTATATCGTGAAATAAGCGCACTAGTAGAAGCCGGAGAAATAGAAAAAAAAGTACACAGTAGAGCACACATAGAATATGAATTGATCAACCTATCAGAATCGGTCAACAATCAACTCAAAAATATGCATAGTGAAATTGAAATGATTCATGAGGAAATAGAAAATTTTGATCAGATCATAAAAGAAGAGAAATTCTCATTTCATCAAAGATTAAGATCAGTGATTCATCAAATACACATAGTGCAATCAACTGATGGAATTATGAAAATGCTATCATACTATCCTGCATTTAAAAAAGACAAAATGTATTCGCAGATAATTAGAAAGATAAATGACTGTTGGGAATCAATTATGAATAACATTACACATCAGCAAGAAGAGAATTTTCTAAATGAGGTTCTAGCTAATTTGAGAATCAGACACACAGATTCGAAGAATTTAAACTAGTAATTTTTCAGTTTTTCTAAAACTAGTTTAAAGATTTCATTATTATCTAACAAGACATATGGCAATCCATTCTCCTCACATGCTTGTCCACTTTCAGTATCACGAGTTACAAGGATCATGCTATTTTCTTTGGCATAGGTTATGACAGAATAATCAGTCCTTAGTTTATGACCGTCTGTTCGTAATTTTTTTACACTGTAAGCATCATAGCCCAACTCACGAAGTTTGTCATCCCAACCATCATCCATTTCATCAATTAAAATTTTCATATTTTTTGTTAATTTAATTTCAATATTAGTGTAAACAGATATCAGTGATCAAGTACTTATTTTCAAAAAAACCATGTCAACTATGGATGTAAAAGATGAAGACAGATCTGAGGAATCAAAGAAAAACCATATTTCATATTACAAATCACTAAGTAAAATTATTTTAGAAATTCAAGACGAAAAAGATCAAGAGTCAGAGCTTGCTATCAAGGAACATCTTGAAAACAGGATAAATGCAATGGAAAAAGACAAAAAACGAATCAGAGACATGTTTCCAGACATCAGAGAAGAGGAATGGGATGGCCACACCAACTGAAAAAAATCACAACAAGCATCTAGATTTACTACATAACTACAAAATTCATTTAATAAAATATGTAGAAGTGTTAGAAAGAATGGATAAACAGTCAGAATTTGCAAAAGAATGGAATAAAAATACAATCGAAGAAAGAAAACAAGAGATCCAGATAATTGATAAAATATTAAAAAATTTGATTCGATTTTAATTTAGTTTTTCAATCAGATCATAAAGAGTGTTGCAAAAATCATCAACATGTTCAACAGGTATGCCATCAAACCATGCAATTTCTTTATCAATATTGTATCCAGCAAATGCATATTTTGAGTTCAAATTTACATAATCAATCTCAATTTTGATTAATTTATCAAATTCATCTTGGGCATCTTTTGACAAGTTATAATCACACGTCATCAAATCCACTTGAACAAAGTAATTTTTGTGAATAGGATTAATTTTAGCTTTGATAAACGGTTTGTTTTGTTGCTTACAATCACGATAAAATTTATCAAATTCAAACATTTTAGAATCACCAAAATATTTGTTAGTGGTCATAAGGTGAAAGTTTATGGTTAAAGATCAGATGTGATTTTTTTAATTTTTGTAATCAATCGGATTTTTGTATTAATTGGCATTTCAGGCTCCATTGTAAAATAAACAATGTTTCTTTTTGTATAAATTACCATTTGAGAAACCTTTTCTCTTTCAACATGAACGTATCTTACTTTACCAAGGGATTTGTCAAATTCTTTTCGCATAGCTCGTCTTTGGGCAACCTGTTTGCAAAAATGTTCCTCTTCTTTTTGAGTTTTCAAACTTGTTTTTCCTGTTTTCATTATTGCTTCTCGAATCTCACCTTTAGGATCAATGATGGCTGCAAATCTCATTTTAGAATCAAGTTTAATGATTTTTTGAACTATTAGTAAAAGATCGACTTTTTTAGCTGCCATGTGTGAATGAAAAATATCTGCTAAATATAAGCTATCAAATGGTTAAAAAAATAAGTCATCAAGATAAAGTTAAAGTTCTTTGAAAAAATTTAGATCGTATGAAAGAATCCATCCTTAAGATTCTGGAAGAATTAGAAACACAGTCAGCTCTGGAAAAATCAAGAAAAGTGAACATTATACCAGAAAATAGAATGCTAGCAATAACAAAGGAAACCGGAGAATTATTAAACATGATTTTACGCCTAAAAAAGGCAAAAAACGTGCTTGAAATAGGGATGTCAGTAGGATACTCTACAATATGGTGCGCTGAAGCAATAATTGAGCAAAAAGGGAAAATCATTACAATTGAGCAAAATCCTGAAAAAATTAAAAGAGCAAAAGAAAATTTTCAAAAAGCTGAGATTTCAGAAAATGTTACAATTAAACAAGGAATGGCAATAGAAATACTAACAGAACTTAGCGTGCAGCAACAAAACAACAATTTTTTTGATTTTGTGTTCATAGATGCAGATAAAGAAAGTGTTACAAAATATTTTGATTTAATATACCCAATGGTCACAATTGGTGGAATAATAATTACAGACAACATGCTTTATCCAGAAAAATACAGACAAGAAATGAAGAAATTCTCAGAATACATAAGATCAAACCCCAATGTAAGAACAACAACATCCCCAATAGGAAACGGGGAAGAAATTACAATTAAGATCAAGTAACTATTTTGCTTTTTGTGTTGTGGGTTTTTTAGCAGGTTTTTTTGCAGTTTTTAAGACCAATTTTAACTCTTTATCTTTTTTTTGGATTTGATTTTTAAGCATTTGTTGCTTTTCTTTTAGTTTTTGATTTTTAGTTTTAATTTGAATTTCTAATTTTTCACGCTTTCTCTTTAATGAATCATACATTTTCACCTCTTTTTTCAATTGTTTAGCTAATTCGGATTGAGACATTAATTTTGCTTTTTCTTCTTCGGTCTTTTTTACGATCAATTCTTTTTCCTTTGCAATGATGTCAACGATACGTAATCGTTCCTCTTTAGTTTTGATTAAATCTTGTTCTTGAATTTTGAGTAGTCTTTTGAGTTTCTCAGATTCTGCAAACTTTGCTTTCTCTTCTTTGACTTGTGAAACGACATACTCATAATCTTTCTTAGTTTTTTCCAGTTCAGATTGTTTTGAGGCAATTTCATGCGCGATTTGAGCCTGTATTGAAAGTCTATTTTTCTGATCATTGGCCATTTTCGCTAGTAATTCTTGCTCATTTTGTATCTGTTTTTCAATGTTTTCCTGTTCTAATTGTGCTTGCACAAGTTGTTTTTTTTGTAATAAAAGTTCTCTAGAAATTTTAATTTTTTCTGACTCTATTTTTTTGGCAATGGCTAATTTTTCTTTTTTAATTTTTACTAGTTCTTGTTTTTGCAAAACAATTTCATTTGATAGTTTTGTTTGCGTTTGAATTCTGGTCCGCTCTTCACTAATATGAGATTCAAGAGACAGTCTTTCCTGATTAATTTTTTCTTCATATTTTTGTCTACGAGTAATTAATTGAGACAAGTTTTCACGTTGTAACAGAATTTCATCATTAATTTTTTGCTGTTTTTCGATTTTTTGTTGTTCATTTTTGATATTTTCAGTGATTGTGTCTATCTCTTGAAGATCAACGTTTGCAGACCATCCTTTAGGCATAGTGCCTTTAATTTTGGTTGGAGTGTATGGAGTGATAACAGTTACATCATTAGATTTGGAAATAGTTTTTTCATATACTTGAGTAGTCTCTTCATTTAAAATTTTAGATTCTTGAGGGATAGTTTTTAATTTTGATTCCAGGTATTTTGAATCCGACGCATATAGAGTTCTATTGTTTAAAAGAACGTCATAGATGTGTTGTAATCTACCAAGATCCCCAGTTCCAGAGTCAATCAGATCTTTAATTTTAGGCAAAAGTGCATTTTCTTGTACAGGCTCTTCTTCAACTGAAAATGAAGAATCTAATTTCTTTTCAAGATACATCTTATCAGAATGGTATAATGTACGATTATTTTTCAAAGACTCTAAAATATGATATAATCTTCCAATGTCTCCACCGCCATTAGAAATCAGGCATTCCACTTGAGATACGGTTTGAGGTAGAGACAGATTTTGCAATTAAATCACCTTTGTCGATTATTTTAAAAATAATCTACTAAAAATAACTTTATAAAAAAATTCACACATACATGAATTTTAGATGATTAGATCTGAAAATCAATGCAAATCAAGGTCAGATCAAATTAAACGAGAGTTCATTTCTTGTTATTTATTAATCAGAAAAATCTATTTTTGGTATGAGGATGGCACTGGGCGTAATCATTGTTGGGACAATTATGTTCGTAACAGGACTAGTTTTGTTTTATGCTATAGAGTTAGGCCAAACAGAGCCCGTATTAAGACTGATCAAAAATACAGGTACATTTGTAGGAATAAGTGGGATGGGAGTAACCCTGGCTGGAATTTTATTGTATTTGATCAATAGAAATGAATCGCCCATGCATGAATACACTAGTGAATGAATTTCACGTTTTTAATTAATAATGAATCAAAAAATATTTTGTGAAAATTTGTAAAATAAATTATAATAACACAACAAAATCAAATTGTGTATGACTGAAAAAATTTGGTTAGGCGGGATTTATTTGAAAAATGAAGGAGGATATGAGATAATTCTAAAATCGTTGAATCATTATAAAAAGAGATTAAAAACACTTGACGATAGTCCAGAGCTAAAAGATTCAGGAGCAATGTTTGCATCAATTTTAAATCAACAGGCAATGAAAACAGTTACAAAAATACATGAAATGATTGAAAAAATTCTAAACTACTTAAAAGACATTCAAATTGTGAATTTTGTTGATGAAGATATTTCATTTTTAGAAAAGGCACTCACTTGTTATGAATCAGACATTCACAAAGCAGAAGATACAGGTTATGAATATTTTGTAAATCTAGTTGGAAACATGCTACAAGCTAGAAAAGATTTACAAGTCATTAAAATAGCACTGTTAAGAATAAATCAATTTTCAGATTAATTACAAACCTTGCAAATACCAATCCAGATATGGGATTAGTGCTTTACATTGAATTAATTTTTCTTTTTCATCTGAGATATCATTTATTTTTTGAATTTTTCCTTCCAGATATTCCACAGTGAGATTATTTTTAAAATCAGGTTTTATTGAGTTTAAAATTTCGATAAATTCCATAGATGAAACATGTTCAAAATCAGCCAAAACAGAATCAATTTGATCTTTTAAAGACATATAGTTTTTTTACAAATACCCATTATTATTTTATATAGTTACAGAACATCATCGTCATTCCAAGTCAGACGGAATTTTCCAGTTACTCGAAACATGTTAAGTTTTCCTCCTTCTTTGAAATTTAATTTGTAAGATTTGTGTGATGTGTCTTCGATCTCCAGAGATACATTGTTTTTCAGAGTTTGAAAAACGATTGGATTGTTGGATGTTTGTTTCCAATCAGTATCATCAAAATCCATGTAAAATTTGGTATACAGTAATCCCATAATTATAGTGAAATAGACTTGAATAATAACTAGAGGTAATCACTCATTATGAAACATTTGATGTAAGTAGATCCACATTACTTACAATAGAAGGCAAAACTATTTCAAAATCCTTATCTTTACTAATCATAGTAAAAACTTGATGGATTAACTGTTGAATTGTAAGATGTTCATCTCGATATAGTGTTTTTTTAGGATTTTTTATAGAATCCAAAATAGTGAATCCACTATCCACGCGAATCAAGTTTTGGAGAAGAGTATTGGCAACCAAAATTTTTTCATCAATGTCTTTATGAAAATAATCAACATCAAGGCGTTTTATTTCTAATTTTAAATCATGGTAGGAAGTAGTGGTGTTTCTTTCTATTCTGCGCCATAATTTTTGATCACAATCTTCAGTGGGAATATAAAATTTCATGTTGCCATCCATTCTAGCAAAAATAACTTCTTTTTCCAATAATGAATCACGGGTTTTCTCGAAGGTTGTTTTTGCCATAAACTGTGGAACAATTTGTTTCAACAAGGCATTGTGATGTAAACCGGGATTAGTTTTGATGATCTCAAACACGATTCGTTCACGCTCAAGTGTTTCAGAATTAGGCTTTGATTGGCTCATCATTAGTAGGTCGACCTATATTAGGTAGGTCATATATTAATTAGTATCGATTTCAATCGTAAAAATATGTCTAATCAAATAGATTTTTGAAATTTTTGATATCTAAAATGAATGGAGATACACCGTAGTAGCTATCTCCTACAAATACACCACCATCTTCAGGAAGAAAA
>PFRJ01000131.1 GCA_002788515.1 Nitrosopumilales archaeon CG_4_9_14_0_2_um_filter_34_16
GAATCTTGTGGTTTGTTTTGTCTGAAACAATCACTACAGTAAACAGGTTTGTTAGTTCTTGGAACAAATGGAATTTGACATTCAATACCACAATCAGAACAAGTTACAGTGGTAGATTCACTTCTGTCATCTCTAGAGTATCTTGAACTTCTGTCATCTCTAGAATTTCTAAAAGAACGGGATGGTTCATTTCCTCCAGCATATTTTCTTTCAGACTTTTTTTTATCAGAATATTTTGATTTGTAAAATTCCATATTATAGAAAATTTTAGATTTATTGGATATAGATACTTAGATCTTCATTTTACGCCTAAAATAAGATAAATGTGTCAAACTAATGATTTATCCATTTCAGTAGACATTATTTCCTGTACTTTGAGAAAGTAAAGTTTTGTTGAATATGGCATATCATCCAAATTATTGTCAACTGCAATCATAAAATATCTAACAGCACGTTTTGAAATATCAAGATTAAATTTCATTGTTAAAACAGGATCTTGATGAACTTTAATTTTATCCTGAAGCCATGGAGGAGCCATATCTATTGTTTCTTTGATAATTTTAGTATACCAATATGAAAGATTGTGAGGATGCAAGCCTTGTTTTAGATTAGATACATCAGTGTCAATTTGCTTCATCATGTGATTAATGATTGTCATGAGGCATGATCCTATAGTTTTGATTTATTCCAATTACTCAAAGTTCCATAAGCTATTTGTCAATTGATAACAAGTTTCCATCAACATCAATTTCTGAATTTTTGATTCTGGTAGTAGATATTCTTGTTCCATCCTCTGCCAAAAACATTGGAATTGTAATGATTTGAACAGGTGGAAGATTTTTTTCAGATCTTAATTTGTTCAGGATATTTCCTTGAGTACTTGTTTCATCACTAACAATTAACGCTTGGACTTCTTTTTCTAAAACTGCAGGTCCGAAATCATTTTTTAATTTACTAATTTGAAAAGAAGCATTTAGGAAATTTTTTGTAATAACAGATGTTAAATTTTCAAAACGTTGAGTGTATTTATTTACAAGAATTTTTCCTTTTGTCTTAGCAAGTTCATCACTTGTTAGACCAATAATTACTTTATCAGAAATTGTAAATGCATTTGAAAGTAATGTCAAGTGACCTTTATGAATAATGTCAAATGTACCGCCCATAGCAACTAGAGAGAATTTGGCCATGCAAATGTATGATATTATTTAAAAATAAACCTACTAGTTTTTTCTATAAATCTAGTCTGAATTATTCAGAAAAGTTGGTCAACCTGGTTCTTTATGCATTTAAATGATGAAAATATATCTAAGAAAATTCTAATTTACAAGAATTAGCGTAAATGGTCCTTGATCTGCTATTGGAACATTATTTCTATCCCAAACAAATGTTTCAATAAAGAATAATCCAGGTTGTTCTGGAGTCCAGTCTATTACTTGAGTTTCTTGTCCAGTTCCAATAAATCTTCCATCAAATTTTCCAATATATTCCACAGTAGGTAATGCATCACGACTTGATGGGGATTTTTTTATCTGAACATAGTAAGTGTAAGCAGTTTCGTTAGATTCTGTATCTGCTGCAAATTCAATCCAAGTGTTACTTTTTATGTTAACAACAGATCCAACTTTAAGATCAGATAGTTTATTTCCATTAGAATCTTCTACAGACACATCAGAGATTGTTACTAATTTGGTAGGAATTTGAGATTGTGGAATTTTTACATCAACGAAATCAGAATAAAAAACATTAGATTCAGCAAAAAGCCAAAATCCTACCGCTTGCGAATTAATTTTTTTGTTAAATTCAAAATCAACATTAGTGTTTAAATCAACTTTACCCAATTCAATTGTAGAAACTTCAAGCATTCGTGGTGGGTCAAAATTATCATAAAATGCAAGGTATACATTAGTATCAGTATTTGGAGCCCCTCCATTTTGTAAAACTCCTGAAAATTGTAGAGTTTTATCCAAAACTATGTCGCTAGAATATACAATAAGACCTTTTTGTTTTTTGTCTGAAGGTTCAAATCCCAAAAGCGAAACAGACGCTTCTGTTATGTCAGTATCAGGTGTTGGAGAACGAATAGAGTATGGTGATTTGCCATTTGGTGGAATTACCTCAAGAATGGTAGTACCTTGTGTTACCTCCAAAGGAGCAGATCCAAATTCATCAAAGAAGTTTGCTTGAATTTTGACATTTGCAACAGATGTTAATGAATTCTTATTTTCAACTATTCCAACTACAACAGTGTATCCTTCAGAATCTCGATAGACAAAAGGAATTTCATTTGTGAAAGAGACAGACAGAGTGGGAGCATTATCAGTTGTTTCTGCAGAAAATGCCTGTGAGAAAGGGATTAGAAACAATATCAAGAATGTAGATAAAACTAATTTCATATCTAGATTTCCTTACGATTAGGGATTAATTTCAGGTAACATAACATATAGTGAACAATAAAGGTAACAACGTTTAACCCAGTTACACTAGACGTTAAGAGAATAAAAAGAAATTAAAAATAGATGTAAATTTTATTTTCTCTTTGCGGTAATTGCCAACCAGTATATCAAACCTGGTGCTAAACCAACAATGAGTGGAATCCATACAGGCCATCCATCTGCTACACTTGTCATAGATGAAAAACGAAACTTATCCTATTTAAATCCATCCTGAAGTCTGAATTTCAGCATTGATCGGGAAATACGAAAGTGGACCGGACGGAATTTGAATCCGTGACCCCCCGCGTGCAAGGCGGGTATACTACCAGGCTATACTACCGGCCCACACAAGTGATGAATAATGTGTGGATTTTAATTGTTGTCTTCTTGGGAAGAATTTTATTTGAAATCTAATTCGATTTAATATGGTACTTTTAGAATCACAAATCAAGTTAAAAACAGGAGATATTGCACCTGATTTTGAATTACTAGGAACTGATGACAAAAAACACTCACTGAAGGATTATAACAATTACAAAGGAATTTTGGTAATTTTCATGTGTAATCATTGTCCATATGTCAAAGCAAAAGTTGATGCATTAAACGAATTACATGATAAATTTGGCAAAGAAATTGCAATCATAGGAATCAACAGTAATGACTCTACGGATTATCCTGAAGACAGTTTTGATGCTATGAAAGAGACTGCAAAAGAGAAAGGATTTGGATTTGACTACCTAGTAGATGAAACTCAGGAAGTTGCCAAAAAGTATGGAGCAATGTGTACGCCAGATCCATTCCTGTTCAATAGCCAAAAACAGTTAGTTTTTCATGGAAAAATAGACAATGCCATGAAACCAGATGATGTTGCAACTGAAAAAACAATGATAGTCAACATGCAGAAATTATTATCTGGTGAAAAAATTCAGAAAGATTTTGACCCCTCCATTGGGTGCTCAATCAAGTGGAAAGAAAATAAAACACATTTTAATTGAATGAAATGAAATCAAAATCAAGTTTATTGATGATGATGGATTAACTATCTTCTCAAATCTGGAAACCTCATTAAGTGAATTAATCAAGGTTTGCTGAATCACTTCAATGATCATTCTCAATCATTAAAGACGTAAGAAATGACATAAAACAATCCAAATCAATAGAGCAAATATTATTTTAAATTAAATTTACACCTGTAAATTATCATTCTGTCGCTTGAGAATCATTTGTGAAATACAATATACACTTTAAATTCAAGAAAATGTATCTCACATCACATGGTCAGTCAGGGAATTTTGATAGGTATTGCAGTAGGTGTATTTTTTGCAGGTTTGGGAATAGGATACTCTATAGTTCAATCAACTTCAACACCAATGATGATGACTTCTCAACAGATGCAACAAATGATGAATGACCCTAACACGATGAACCAATGGCATCAAACTATGATGAATAATCCAGATGCTATGAATCAGTGGATGGGAACAATGATGAATGACCCACAAGCAATGCAACAAATGCATGACATAATGATGTCTAATACTCAACACATGAATCAAATGATGAGTCCTATGATGGGAACAATGATGAATGACCCACAAATGCAACAACAAATGATGACTCACATGATGGGAAATCAAGGAATGATGAACTCTATGATGAATAATCAAGACATGATGAACATGATGATGAGTGGCAATATGATGATGGACAATAACATGATGATTGATTCGGGAATGATGGGAGAGCATATGATGATGGGCTCACCAATTACACAACAAAGTGATGTTATAACTACGATTAACAATATAGAAAAAATTCTAGATCAAGTATCATCAAATTATAGAAATGGTGATCAAGATTCTGCGTTTTCACTTGCAACAAATGCATACTTAGAAAATTATGAATATGTTGAAGGTGCAATAGCTCAAAAAGATAGAACTTTAATGGAGAAAATTGAATTAATGATGAGAGTAGATCTCCGAAATATGATAAAAAATGATGAATCACCTGACGTGATAGATGCAAAAATTGCTTCTATCAAGAGTAACTTAATAACCGCAAAATCACTATTTCAATAGATTTTTCCCATAATGAAAGAGAAAAAAGAATTTTGTACACGCTGTCCTTTCCATGATGTAGAATTAATTCACACAGAATTACAAGATGGTACCTCTAAGGATTATTGTCCAAAATGTCAAGAGTTGTTTGGAGAAAAAATCTAATCACATTATGAATATTAAGTTAAACTCCCAAATTCTCGGGTTTGTGTTTACAGGAACCTTCCTTTACAACGGGCATCTTTTCGTGATGCAGACCATTGAATCAAAGAAATGATAATACGATATAATCCTAGTTTGCCATCAAATGTCTGTCTTGTGTTTTTTCGATATCTTGCTCTTGTTCATTGATTATGTTCAATGTCATACTAGATTCAATGTGAGGTAATGCACGGACGGCTTTGGTTATGATATTTTCTAGTGTTTTATTATCAGACGCTTGAATTTTACAAATAACATCATAAAATCCAAAAACTACATCTGCTTCTTTTACTTCTGGAATGTGGCTAAGATTTTTCAGGGTTGGGTATTCCTCTCCCTTTTTACAATGAATTACAACGTATGCTTGAGCAATATTCTGCCCTAGAATCATCCCAACCAGATTCTCAGATGGTAGGAATAGTTCTTGAGATTCTGAACGAGTTAAAGTCAAAGTCGAATGAATTTTTGGCATTTTACGAATAACTCCAGTAACCATTTTCATAACTTTCTCTTCTGATTCCAGTTCAATTTTTGCAACAATGTCATAAAGACCAAGTGTACCATGAGCTTCCTTTATACCGTCAATTTTTTTCAGTGATGAGATCACATCTATTTCTGAGCCCAAATCACAGTTCATTAAGACATATGCTTTAGCCATTTTCAGTGATCTTGCTTCTCACGTTTTGGTTTTGAATGAGCCTTTATCATATGCTTTTTGGTTCTTTCTGGATCGGTAAATTCCATATTGCAGATTTTACATTTGTTAGAAAACGTTGTTTCTCTTTTCAACATACTCTTCATCATACTTTTGCCAAAAGACAACTTTGATTTCATGTAAAAATTAGAAATTCGTTGTTATAAGCAGTTGCTTAACATTGTTAATCAAACATAGATTTCCATAATAGTTAAAGTGGCATTGATGTCAATAGGCATATTGGCCGATTCCAAAGGATATCGTGACAGGATATACATTGTAAAAGATATTATTTTAACTTTAGCAGAATACGGTCAGCTCAATCAAACAGCGTTGTTTAGCTTTTGTGGATTAAACATTACAAAACATAAAAAGATTTTAGATAATCTCGAAGAAAATGAAATGATACAAAGAACAGAAACTGCAGATGGAAAAAGAATAATTACAATGTTCAAGGTTACTCACAAAGGAATGGATTTTTGTCATGAGATATTGGAACCTTTTGAAAATCTGTTTCCAAGAAGTGGCAGAACTAGTTCATCTAAATTTGAGTGATTATTCTTCATCCAAATGATATTTTGAAGATATTTCTTTATCCAGATCGTCTCTTTTCTTCAAGTAACCACAATATCGTCTGTTCCACGAACTAAGAGATTGGAATTGCTGTAAGCCTGCAACAAGCCAAATTCCAGAAGTTACTAAAACTACAGTTAGCAAAACTGTCAATAATAATGCAAATTCACCTTCACTTTCTATTAGAACACGGAATTTTGGATGTGTAATTAGATATAATGAAATTCCTATCGCAAGTGGTGCTAAAATAAGGGCTGAAAAGGACATTCCTAACATTATTCCTCTTAGCTGTTGAATTTTTTCAATAAAAAGATCCATCGAACTTAGAATGTTATTGTGATTATCAGACAAATTTTTCCTCTTTTAGATTTAATGAATTTTGTTTTATATATTCTGAATGGCACTTTGTAAAAAATAAATTAAAACTTGCTAAAATTTGCATTTGTATCTATCTGATATTGTATAGTATATAGCAAATACTTAACAATGTTAATTCACTTTTATTAAAAATCCAATCCAGCTCAATTCATGAAGAAAAAAGAAGATTTGGACTATGAGAACTTGGCAATTAAAAAAAATGAAGATTGGTGGAGATTAGAAAAATTTCAGATTGGAAGGAGTAGATTTCCATAGATATGACTTTTTGTTGTAAAGGTTTATGCGATACCTTAGAGATAGATATTGTTCCTACAGGTTTACGATACAAATTTGGACACAAAAGATGTTCAACTTGTTCTATTTTTGTTAAAACTACAAATCTTGGATGTCCTTGCTGCGGTACACGTCTTAGAACAAAATCAAGAAGTAGAAAACATCTTAAAAAGATGATCATTCCTTAACATTGTTAAGCATATTCTAAATACTATTTTTTTCAACATACAATTAATGCAGAAGCAAATATCATTCCAAAAGGAAGCGACACTGACTCCATATTGTAGTGTCCTAGTTTTCGTTTCATGCCATTAGACACTTGGTAATTTCCTAATTTTGCTTCTGCATTTCTCATCTAAATATGAAACAGGGGTTAACATTGTTAACTGAAGTATATTACATATAAAATCAGAAAAAACTCTAATTGATAAAACTAAAATGTATTGACTATGGATTTGAGTGCGATTTTGTATCTGAAGGGGAAATAGAATCAGTATTGGAGGAATTTGGGAGACATACTAATGAAGAGCATGGGATAGATTATTCAAAAGAAGTACTAATGCAGATAATTTTGCGCAAAACTACCCACACATAGCCTCTGGAACGAGTATTCATGATTGAAATTTTAGACTATAATTTTATCATGTTTTTTCTTGATAACATGTTTCTTCAAGGTAATGATGGTGGGATTTTTTCATTTATGAGTCAAGGCAGACAAGCATTAGGAAGTGATGATCCCATAGTCAAGGGCATAATTCTATCACTATTTGGGGTTACTGGGTTTGGCATAATTCTTAACATTTTCAATTCTCTAGTTAGAAAGAAAATGGTTGATCAAGACAAACTAAAACGAATTATGAAAGAAACCAAAGAATGGCAAAAAGAGAGAATGTCTGCGATGAGGGCAAAAGATCAAGCAAAAATTGCGGAACTAGGTAAAAAATCATCATACATGAACAAAATGTCAATGGAGATGATGCAGATGAATATGCGTCCAATGATGATTACTTTTGTTCCTTTAATTTTGATATTTTATCTTGTATTGCCACAACTATTTGCATACACTGTAGCTTTCTCTCCAATCTCATTAAATGTAATTCCTGGAAATATATTCCAACTAACATGCACTGCAGAACAGGCGTTAGATATTGAACATATTTGTTTTGGAAAAGAAAATGCACTATACCTTTGGGCTTGGTATTTTTTATCATCTATTTCTTTTAGTGGGATAATTATGAAACTAACAAAGACTTCTATGAATTTGTCCTAGTGCTCTAATTGATTAGAACACTCTGTTGAACAAACATCATCACACCAATGCTCAAATTCTTTTCCACATACAACACATGTTTTCATTTGGCATTACTCCGAATTTCTAAATGTCCATTTTAATTCACCGTGCTTTCTTACAAATTCTTGAGGAGATACTTTTTCATGGTTATTTTTAATGTGGTACATGTAATCTCCTAGTGAGACAAATTCATGATTACATAGAGGACAAATTTTACTAAACACCATACAAGATATTAACATTATTTCCTTTTAGCAGTTCCTTAACAATGTTAATTATTGTATATATGCAGGAAAATTATTTCTAAATATTGAACAAGATAAAGAAAAAGCCCTCTAGATTATCACGAGCAAATATAATTTCAATCAGTGTCGTTACAGGAGTTATTATTCTCATAGGAAGCATTGCGTTGAATTCTTTTCATCCCGTTAATTCAGATAGTTTTGTTTTTGCTCCTACTACAAACATATTCCTAAAGGGAGTACAAGATTCCCAAGGCTCTTATCATTACCAACATGCTAAAGGTGGTAAATCCACGCCCTCTACAACAGGAACCTCTCCGCCAATTAAGGTATCAAAAGGGAATCTTGTTCAGATTCATTTGATTAATGAAGATAGAAATGAATCAAACAATCCTTCAAAACACAATCTCAACATTGATGAGTTTAATGTACATATCAAAGATCTTGGTTATTTTCAAAGCGAATCAATCACGTTTTTGGCTGACAAAACAGGTACTTTTGATTACTATTGCTCAATTCATTTGGACATGAAGGGAACAATCACTGTAACTGAATAAAGATTCGATTGAAACATGAAATGTTTTTCAAGAAAACATCTAATGTCTGTGGGTATTATTGCATGTACTATTGTTTTGATTGGATTCTTGATTATCTTTAGTTATCAATAGTTCTTACAATGTATAATGAGTGACGAATTTACTGGTCACTTTACATATACAAAATTAAACTTAAATGAGTCTTGCCTAGAGATTTGTTCGTGGGCTCGTAGCTCAGCTTGGCTGGAGCGTTCGACTGATAATCGAAAGGTCATGTGTTCGAATCACATCGGGCCCATTTTTGTCATTTCAGGTTTTGTGATACAGTTTGAGACCATTGTAAAACTTCCTCAATCTTATCAGATGCCATGTCAGATTGAATTTTGGTCTTTTTAGATAATTTTCCACATAGAATTAATTTCATGTTTTTACCAGATTTTTCTTTAATTGGGTTTATAGAATCTGCAAAAAAAACCAACCCCTCATCAGTTTGAGAAAATACAACTACTAGCAAAATGCCGGGTTTTTGTTTCCATATTTTCCCTAACAATTTTTGAAAATCAAGATCAAAAAGCACATTGATTGCAGAAGACATGTCACCTAAATGAGAAACCTTCCAACCATTTGAATGATAAACAGCAGATGCAGCTTCGGAATTCAATCTGCTTTGTGCATCAGAGGCAATAACCACCACGTTCTTTTTTGGATCAGATACTACTTGGGATTGATTAAAAATTTGAAGAGATTTTGAAATTGTTGTATTAAGAAGATTTTGCTCAGATGTGCCAATTTTGCCATCATCGTATAGTTTCTTTACATTTTCAATAGATGGTAAAATCACTTCAAGTACTAAGCGGTTGGTGGTTCCTCCAGAATGCAAGCAATTGCGAATTAATGAATAAACTCTATCTTCACTGTCTTTGAGTAAATATTCAAGATATTGCGGGGCAACTTTAAAGTAATCATCAGGGAAGGTAAAAGATTCTTGTCCTGGTTCTAAAAACCACAAAGTAACATTTCCAATATTTTTTTGTCGAAGCAATCCTTCAGCTGCAAATACTTTGAGGTATTTTGCCATAGTAATTCTATTGATACCAATATTCCCAGAAATCTCAACCCCAGACATGCCAGATACTACACCATCCAAAGTGGAGATTAGTTTTTGTCGAATCTCTTCAGTCGAGTATCCTTTACCCATAATGCTCTTGAGTCAAGGTATTCTATAAAGACTAATTTTCATTTCCGTTAGAGATTAGATAGAAAGACTCCTGTTGATCTTTGTGGGATTGAGATCAGAGGACAAGACAAATGGATAACCGTGATTCAGAACGCAAGCAAACAGTAAAGAAACTCACTATGTTGGGTTTTAAGATAACTCTGATGGCTATTGATTATTTGATTTGAATATGATTAAAAATCATTAAAATAATTAACAAAATACCTGACTCTAAGTGACTTCAAAAAATCTTTTGTCATCAGTATTTCTTTTCTTTCTTGCTGGACTGTGTGAGATTGGTGGTGGCTATTTGGTTTGGTTATGGATACGTGATGATTTCAGTTGGATTTTAGGTGCTATTGGTGGCTTTATTTTATTTTTGTACGGAGTTGTTCCAACGTTTCAAAAAGCCAACTTTCACAGAATCTATGCTGCATATGGCGGCGTCTTTGTAGTGATGTCAATTTTATGGGGATGGCTTATTGATGGCACACCTCCTGATAGATATGATGTAATTGGTACTATTGTCGCTGTAATTGGAGTTTTGATCATATACTATTATCCAAGAAAAGGAGAAAAGGTTTGGAAGTCATAGTCACAACACTTGCAGTTTTCTTTTTTGCCGCATTGTTAGAAATCGGAGGAGGGTACTTGGTTTGGAAATGGCTACGTGAACACAAAGGTAAAATGTTTGGTTTGATTGGAGGATTGATTTTGTTTGCATATGGTATAGTTCCTACTTTACAACCTGCTGAATTTGGACGTGTATATGCCACTTATGGTGGAATCTTTGTTGTGTCATCCATACTCTGGGGATATTGGATAGATAAGAAGAAGCCAGATAGGTTTGAGATAATAGGTTCGATTGTTGTTTTGGTTGGTGTTGCGATTATGTTTTATTTTCCAAGATAATCATCAACCGATAGGCAACATCTAGAAATTTTCAACCGTCAACGCAATAATAGTACTCAAAGTGATTTCCATTTTTTCTAAATCAGTGTATTTACCCAAAATACCATGGTAGTGATATAGATTGATGCTACTATGTATAATGGAATTTCACCCAAATTTGGTTTTGGGAATGAAAACTTGATTTTTGGTTTGTGAATGAATTCCTGTCCCATATGTACAGTTTATTTTGATACTTTTTAAATTTTAATAACTAATAAAAAAGATGGATCCACCAAAAGGCAACAGAGAAAAGGTAATGCGAGGGGTCAAGAAAAAAGACTCTCCTATCTTTGATGGTTATCAGATTTATCATAATTATTTCAGACCTCACATGAGTCTAGATGGAAAAACACCATCTGAGGCATGTGGAATTGAAATCAAGGGAGACAATAAATGGATTACAGTTATTCAAAACGCAAGCAAAAAATAAAAGAGATTTTGGAGTGGAGTTACAAAATAACTTCAATCATCAAAATCATTATTTTATTATTTTAAAATTTAATAGAGAGCCATATTCTCATATTGTATGTCGAAAGATAGTGAAGCACCTATTGATGAAAGAGTGAATGACTTAGAAAGAGAGTTAAAAAATACTCAGAAACAAATTACAAAATTATCAGAAGAATTGATGGGAACAATCACCATTCTTTGTTTACCCCTTACACATAGTAGGAAATTAGAATTAGGATTCAAACAGGTTGAACAGTTACCAAACAATATTTTAAAAGTAATAATTAGAAGATACATAATGGAATCTAAACATAGTGATCTAAGTTTTGATACGATGATAACTCCAGTAGTAAGCGTATTAGGTTTTGAAAGGGCTTGGAAAGTAATTACAAGAACAACCATAAATGAAGTTTATGGTGAATGGTCATTGGGAAAATGGGATGAAATGGCAAAAA
>PFRJ01000106.1 GCA_002788515.1 Nitrosopumilales archaeon CG_4_9_14_0_2_um_filter_34_16
TGGCATAATGCTAAGTCTTGATTTTGCAGATACTGCAATTATTGAGATAATTGCTACTGCTAGAATCATGGCTGCAATTGTACCAAATTCTGGGACTACAACTCCGTCTTTGATCTCTACTTCAGTTGAAGCAGTATATTTTGGATCGTCAAATTGTCGTACACTTACAGTGTAACTACCATCTTGTTTCCATAATGATCCACCCACTGTGATTGTTGCAGTAAATTCTCCATCAAGCATTGGCGATATTTGAGCTACTTTTACCACATTTCCATTTGGTGCTGTTACCTTTAATGTAATGTCTTGGCTCACTCTATCAGTTTTTCCGGTAACCTCAAACATTGTAGAACCATTCTCGACAATTATTGCATCGAGCATAATTCCTACATCTGTTGCAGCATTGTTTGTATTTTGTAGAAATATTCCAGATTCTAAATTAGATTCAGATACGGAAGTTCTTTCAGTCAAACCATTTGCTACTCCAACAAGAACGTTTAGTGTGTATAATGAATTTTTACCTACTCCTTGCATTGCAGTAATTTCATAGAGTCCATTCTCGGTCCATGTTGATCCGATTTTGAATTCTTTTACAAAATTACCTTCGTCATCTGGTGATATTTGATCAACAGCTACGACATTATTTCCACTTGGAGATGTCACTCTAAATGTAATATCTGTAAGACTAGAAACTGTTTTACCTGTAACGGTAATGGTGTCTGAGCCTTTATCGGCTGTTGCTGTGATCATCATTCCTTGACTTTGAGCAAAAGCATCTTGTTGAATTGAGGTCATTGAAATTAATGACAGTGCCATTAGGGTTATTGCCATTGATGTCGTAGAACGTTTAAAATTCATCCTATTCTCAACCAACATTATTGCTATTTATGTATATTTAAAAATGGACTTGGGTGATCTTAATGGGATCTGATTGTCTAATTATTTAAAAATAGAAAAAAGATGAAATTTAGTATCTTGGTATAATACTAAGTTTTGATTTTGCAGATACTGCAATTATTGAGATAATTGCTACTGCTAGAATCATGGCTGCAATTGTACCAAATTCTGGGACTACAAAGGTACCAATTATTTCAATTTCTTCAGTTCCAGCAGGGAATTCTATGGTAATTGTTCTGTCTGTTGCTGTAGTTATTTCATCAAAGTCTGCAGCTTCTTCTTGGTCAATTAAGACAAAGACTTCTACGTCAATACCATCCTCTACTGAATCAAACACAGTTCTAGGAATTGTTAGGGTTAGCATACCATCCTCGGTAGCATCGATAGAAATGATTAGTGATTTTGCATCAAAATCAGGTATGATGTTTAGTAATTTTCCACCTGTTATTGAATAACCTATCAGATCTGTGGCTCCCTCTACTAGTACTGTTTTATCCGTTACATTAGACAACCCGCCTTTTGGTGGTACTGTTGATCCGCCAAATTCAAATGATGTTGTTGCTGAACGGTTTTCTGTTCCATACTGAACTGTAATTGTGTATGATCCTTCTGCTTTCATTAATCCACCACCAGCTGTAAACTCAGTACTGAATTTTTTATCAGCACCAACTGTAACTTGTGCAATTGATACCAAGTTTCCATTAGGAGCCTTGACAATTACACTTACTGGGGTTTGTGAATACAGATCTCTCACTTCTCCTGTTACTGTAACTATCTCTCCTTCTGAATAGGATGATTTGTCTGTAGTAACAACAATTGAGCTTTGTATTTGTCCAAATACGGGTGCGACACCAATACTTGCAATTAAAATTGCAGATAAGGCAAACACCATTAGATGAGCTTTCATCAATTTTACGCCTAAATTTATACTATTTAAGGTTGTGAAAAAATTTATTGACTAAATAGAAAAAAGATAGCTTTTTGGCAAATTTCAAATTACATATATATTAACCCGAGCGTGAATTTTTGACAGTTTGTGTGTATTATTTTCTATTACATTTAATGTTCGACATGGAGAAACTGTAAATGGCAACTAAGAAAAATCAAGTTCTAGTACCTGATCATGTATATGTTCCAAAACATGAAATTATTACTAAACAAGAAGCTGAAGAAGTTTTAAAAAAATACAATTGTAAGCCCACTGAGTTACCTCTAATCTTTGTCAATGATCCTGCAATTATGGGACTAGGTGTAAAACCTGGAGATATGATCAAGATTACCAGAGCAAGTCCAACTGCTGGTGAAAGTCTCTATTACAGATATGTGGTGGAAGTCTAAATGGTAGATCCTTCAACTAAGCGTTGGCCAGTAATTCAAGATATTTTAAAACGTGAGGGTATTGCACGTCAACACCTTAACTCTTTTGATGAATTTTTAGAAAGAGGACTTCAAAGTATCATTAACGAAGTTGGTCAAATTGATATTGAAAATGCAGAATATCCTTACAAAATCCAATTAGGTAAAGTTAAACTTCAACAACCTAGAATGATGGAACTTGATGGTTCTATCACTCATATCACTCCAGCTGAAGCACGATTGAGAAATGTTTCTTATTCTGCACCTGTAATGATGGAGGCGAGTGTTGTTGAAGATGGAAAAATCTTAGAATCTAGATTTGTACATATTGGTGATGTTCCAGTAATGGCAAAATCAAATGCTTGCATATTACATAACTTCTCTACTCAAAAATTAATTGAACACGGTGAAGATCCAAATGATCCTGGTGGTTATTTTATCATTAATGGTTCAGAACGAGTTATTGTCGGACTAGAGGATCTTTCTTACAATAAAATAATTGTTGACAGAGAAACTGTTGGCGGAAACATTGTTTTCAAAGCTAAAGTATATTCTTCAATTGTTGGCTATCGAGCAAAACTAGAACTTGTTATGAAAAGTGACGGATTGATTGTTGCCAGAATTCCTGGTTCCCCAGTTGATATTCCAGTTGTCACATTAATGAGAGCACTTGGATTAGAATCTGATAGAGAAATTGCTTCTGTGGTTTCACTAGTTGACGATATTCAAGATGAATTAGAAGGCTCATTTGAAAAAGCAGGTGATGTACCAACATCCAAAGATGCTATTGTCTATATCAGTAAAAGAATCGCACCTGGAATGTTAGAAGAATTCCAAATAAAACGTGCTGAAACTTTACTTGATTGGGGATTGTTACCTCATTTGGGTAAACATCCTGAAAATAGAAAAGAGAAAGCACAATTCTTAGGTGAAGCAGCTTGTAAACTATTAGAACTAAAACTTGGTTGGATTACCCCTGATGACAAAGATCATTATGGAAATAAAGTAATCAAATTTGCAGGACAAATGTTAGCAGACTTGTTTAGAACTGCATTTAGAAATTTAGTAAGAGACATGAAATATCAATTGGAAAGATCAGGTCAAAAACGTGGAATCAATGCAGTTGCTGCAGCCATCCGTCCTGGAATAATTACTGACAAACTAAACAATGCTATTGCAACAGGAAACTGGGGTAGAGGTCGTGTTGGTGTTACACAATTACTTGATAGAACCAACTATCTTTCAACCATTAGTCATCTTAGAAGAATTCAGTCTCCGCTTAGCAGAACACAACCAAACTTTGAGGCAAGAGATTTGCACTCTACACACTTTGGAAGAATTTGTCCTAGTGAAACTCCAGAAGGATCCAACTGTGGTTTGGTAAAAAACTTGGCACTATCTGGAATTATTTCAGTTAATGTTCCATCTGAAGAGATTGTGGAAAAGCTCTATGATCTTGGAACCATTCATTTCTTTGATGCAAAAGAAGACTTGAAAAAAGACGGAACTAGAATATTCGTAGATGGCCGTCTTATTGGATACTACAAAGATGGTGCAGAATTAGCCGAATCTCTTAGAGAACTCAGAAGAAATTCCAAGATTCATCCACATGTTGGAATCTCATTCCACAAATCTGAAATTGAAGGTTCAACAAAAAGATTGTATGTTAATTGTAATGCAGGAAGAGTCTTACGACCATTAATAATTATTAAAGATAACAAACCATTACTCACTTCAGAGTTACTAGACAAAATTTCTAAAAAATTACTCTCTTGGACTGATCTATTGAGAATGGGTGTTTTAGAAATGATTGATGCAAACGAAGAAGAAAACTGCTATGTTACTTTGGACGAAAAAGATGCAAAGAAACACACTCACTTGGAAGTATTTCCACCAGCTATTCTAGGTGCAGGTGCTTCTATCATTCCTTATCCTGAACACAATCAATCTCCAAGAAATACTTACGAATCTGCAATGGCAAAACAGAGTTTAGGATTTTCCACACCTATGATGAATACCAGTACTTATGTCAGACAACACTTTATGCTATATCCACAAGTTCCAATTGTTAACACAAAAGCAATGAAACTATTAGGATTGGAAGATAGACCTGCAGGACAGAACTGTGTTGTTGCAGTATTACCATTTGATGGTTACAATATTGAAGATGCTATTGTGTTAAGTAAAGCATCAGTTGATAGAGGACTGGGTAGAACATTTTTCTATAGAATCTATGATGCTGAAGCAAAACAATATCCTGGTGGAATGCGTGATACTTTTGAAATTCCTAATGCTGAAGACAACATTAGAGGTTACAAAGGAGAGCGCGCATATAGGTTACTAGAAGATGATGGAGTAGTTGCATCTGAAGCTCCAGTTAAAGGTGGAGATATTCTAATTGGAAAAACTAGTCCTCCTAGATTTATGGAAGAGTATAGGGAGTTCGAATCCTCTGGTCCATACAGACGAGATACTTCTATTGGTGTGAGACCTTCTGAAACTGGAGTTATTGACACTGTAGTTATGACTCAATCTAATGAAGGTGGAAAAATGTATAAAATTAGAGCAAGGGATATGAGAATTCCTGAAATTGGTGATAAATTTGCATCAAGACATGGACAAAAAGGTGTACTGGGAATTTTAGCTAAAGCAGAAGACTTGCCATATACTGCAAACGGAATGTCTCCAGATGTTTTGATTAATCCACATGCATTTCCTTCAAGAATGACTGTTGGTATGATGATGGAATCTATCTGTGGTAAAGCTGCAGCATTACGTGGAACAAGATTTGATGGTTCTGCATTTGTTGGAGAAAAAATGGATGAAGTTAAAGAAGTAATGGATGCACATGATTTCAAATATTCTGGTAAAGAAATAATGTATGACGGAAGAACTGGAAAATCATTCCCGGTTGAAGTTTTCATTGGTGTTGTATATTATCAAAAACTACATCATATGGTTGCAGATAAAATCCATGCAAGAGCACGTGGACAAGTTCAGATGTTAACTAAACAGCCAACTGAAGGAAGAGCAAGAGGTGGTGGATTAAGATTTGGTGAAATGGAGAGAGACTGTTTAATTGCTTATGGTGCATCAATGATTCTAAAAGATAGGTTGCTAGATGAATCTGACAAGTCTGATATCTTTGTATGTGAAAGATGTGGATTAGTTGCATATCATGATGTTAAACAAAGAAAATATGTTTGCAGAGTTTGTGGTGATAAAGCTAAAGTTTCATCAGTATCTGTAGCATATGCGTTCAAATTACTCTTACAAGAAATGCAAAGTCTTAATGTTGCACCTCGTTTGTTAATTAAGGAGAAAATATAATGTCTGTTCAAGCAATTAAAGCAATTGATGGTATTCGATTTTCAGTATGGTCCCCAACTGAAATTAGAAAATATTCTGTAGCTGAAATTACTGCTCCTGAAACATATGATGAAGATGGAATGCCAGTTCAGGGAGGTCTTATGGATGGCAGACTTGGCACACTTGAGCCTGGACAAAAATGCCTTACTTGTGGAAATACTGCCGCAAGATGTCCTGGACATTTTGGACACATTGAACTTGCAGAGCCAATTTTGCATATTGCATTTATTGATAATATTTACAAACTGTTACAATCAACATGTCGTTCTTGTGGTAGACTCAAAGTACCTCAAGAAGATTTAGATGCATTCCAAAAAATTAAAGATAAACACGCTGCTTACACTGTAATTTCACAAAAACGTATTCCTGAACAAATTATTGAAAAAGCTAAAAAAGCTAAAGAATGTCCTCATTGTGGAAAAACTCAATATGAGTTAGTATTTACAAAACCAACTATTTTTGTAGAGAAAACAGAAATTGGTGAACATAGATTATTGCCAATTACAATTCGAGAACGCTTTTCACAAATTGTTGATTCTGATTTACAACTCCTATCATATGATCCTGGTACTGCAAGACCTGAATGGTTCATTCTTCAAGCGTTACCTGTTCCACCAGTAACTGTGAGACCTTCAATTATACTTGAAACTGGTATTAGATCTGAAGATGATTTGACTCACAAAATGGTGGATATCATTAGAGTCAATCAAAGACTAAAAGAAAGTAAGGAAGCTGGAACTCCTCCATTAATTGTTCAAGATTTAGTTGACTTGTTACAATATCATTCTACAACATATTTTGATAATGAGGTTTCTGGAATTCCACAAGCACATCATCGTTCTGGACGTCCTCTCAAAACATTAACTCAGAGATTAAAAGGAAAAGAAGGAAGATTTAGAGGTTCATTATCTGGAAAGAGAGTAGACTTTTCCAGTAGAACTGTAATCTCACCAGATCCTAACTTGGATTTATCTGAAGTGGGAGTACCTGAACAGGTTGCAATGAAATTGACCATTCCAGAAATTGTTACTGAATGGAATATTGATAGAATGAGAAAACTTGTAATTAATGGACCTGAAAAATTCCCAGGTGTTAACTATATTGTCAGGCCTGATGGTGTGAAGATTAGATTAGATTTCGTAGAAGACCGTTCTGTAATCGCTGAAACCCTTGAAATTGGATATTTGATTGAAAGACATCTTGCAGATGGAGACATTGTTATGTTTAACAGACAACCCTCACTTCATCAAATGTCTATCATGGCTCATTATGTAAGAGTACTTCCTGGTAAAACTTTCAGATTACACCCTTCTGTTTGTCCACCATACAATGCAGATTTTGATGGTGATGAAATGAACTTACATGTTCCTCAAAGTGAGGAAGCTAGAGCTGAAGCCATTCTTTTAATGCGAGTTCAAGATCAACTAATTTCACCAAGATATGGAGGTCCAATCATTGGAGCATTGAGAGACTTTGTAACTGGTGCATATCTTCTTACTAAAGACGATACTACTCTATCTATTCAAGAATTTTCTAACTATGCAATGCTTGGTGGTTACACTGATCCACTTCCAAAACCTGCCACTAAAACAAAAGATGGCCCTGCTTATACTGGAAAACAATTATTCTCATTGTTCCTGCCAAAAGATTTCAACTATGTCCTTACATCAAAATGGTCAAAAGGAACAAACGGTCCACAAAAAGATGTTGTAATTAAAAACGGTGAACTAATCAGTGGTGTAATCGATAAAACATCTATTGGTGCAGAAGAACCAGAAAGTGTCTTACACAGAATTACTAAAGATTATGGTAATGCTGTTGGTAAAAACTTCTTAAATTCTATTCTGATTATGGTTAAACAATTCATTACTCATTATGGCTTCAGTTACGGTTATGGTGATCTTGAAGTACCAGAAAAAAATGTACAACAAATTCTTGATGATATTCAGGAAACATATGATATCGTATCTGATTTAACTGATCAATACAAGAAAGGAACTCTCAAACTGACAAGAGGTATGAAAGCTGAAGAAGCTCTAGAAGCATACATTGTCAATGAACTAGGTAAAGCAAGAGAAAAAGCAGGAGCTACTGCAAACGATTCTCTAGACAATAGTAATGCTGGAAAAATTATGGCTACCACTGGTGCTAGAGGTTCAGCACTTAACGTAGGTCAGATGGCAGGTGCATTAGGTCAGCAATCAAGACGAGGAAATAGAATGAATGATGGTTATAGTAATCGTGCATTAACACATTTTCAAGAAAATGATAGTAATCCTGACGCACATGGATTTGTAAAATCAAATTACAGAACAGGTCTTTCCGCTTTAGAATTTTTCTTCCATGCTATGGGAGGTCGTGAAGGATTAGTCGACACTGCAGTTAGAACTCAACAAAGTGGTTACATGCAACGTAGATTGATTAACGCATTAGAACACATTAGATTAGAATATGATGGAACTGTTAGAGATCCACATGGTCACATTGTCCAATTCCTTTATGGTGAAGATGGAATTGATGTGCAAAAGAGTGATCATGGTGAAGCATTTAATCCAAGTAGGCTGGCTGAATCTCAAACCATTATTGATTCTGGTAAAAAGGCAACAAAAGAAGAGATAGAAGTTCTTGCTAAAAAATATACTAAGACATTTAATCCAAGATTAACATCCCTTGTAACTGATGCATTAGAAAAATCTAATCTAAGTAAAGACGGTGTTGAAGCTGTATGTAAAAAAGGATTATTGCTTTACAATAAAGCCAAAGTAGAACCTGGACAAGCAGTCGGAATCATTACCGCACAATCAATTGGTGAACCTGGAACTCAGATGACTTTGAGAACATTCCACTTTGCAGGAATTAAAGAACGAAACGTCACATTGGGTTTGCCAAGATTAATTGAATTAGTAGATGCAAGAAAGAAACCTGTTACCCCAACTATGGATATCTATCTTGATAATGAATCAAAGAAATCACGAGAAAAAGCAATTGAAATTGCAAGAAATGTATTACAAACTAAAGTTAGCGCTTTGATTGCTAATAGCGAAACAGACTATTCTACAAATATTAAATTAATTTTGAGTCCAAATAGACTCAAAGAAAGAGGTTGCTCAATTGCAGAAGTAGAAGCAGCACTTTCATCAAATAAAAAATTCAAAATGGAAGTAACAGGAGAATTAATCACATTAAATCTTGTTGAAGAATCTGACACTGCAACTGCAATTGCAATTAGAAACAAAGTTCTCAATACAACTGTTAAAGGAGTTCCAGATATAGAGCGAGTTACACTAGTTCAGAAAGATGATGAGTGGGTTATACAGACAACAGGTTCAAACATTGCTAAAGTACTTGAGGTTAAGGGAATCGATAAAAGAAATGTTAGAACAAATAATGTCTTTGAAATTGCAGGTACTTTAGGAATAGAAGCTGCAAGAAATTCATTAATTGACGAACTAAATCATACTTTGGGAGATCAAGGATTAGAAGTTGACAATAGATACATTATGTTGGTATCAGACTTGATGTGTTCCAGAGGCTATATGCAACAAATTGGTAGACATGGAATTGCTGGAACAAAAGACAGTGTTCTTGCAAGAGCCGCATTCGAAATCACTGTCCCAACAATTGCACATGCTGCACTTGGCGGTGAAATTGAGCAGTTGAAAGGTATTACTGAAAATGTAATTGTGGGCAGTAACATTCCAATTGGAAGTGGAACTGTTGACTTATACATGCAAGTAAGCAAGAAAAAATAGGAGAATAGTTAGAATTAGGTAATACTTATGGCAGATGAAATTTCGACTTTAATGACTAATAGTAAAGACAAAGTAATCTTACTTAGATTGAGAAATGCTCAAACTATTCAGGGTGTACTCCAAGATTTTGACATTCACATGAATTTGACACTAGAGAATGCAGAAGATATCTCTGATGGAAAAAATATTGGTCTTGGAAAGATTTTGTTGCGTGGAGATAACATTTTAGCAGTTTCACTTCCTGAAGACGAATCATAGAATTTTTCATTAAACATTAAATCCGTTGCATGCTAATTTTTAACATGTCATTGGTTTTACTCCTTTTACCGCTGATTCTCTTTCCTGCTTTTGGGGAATTAATTCCTGATTATAATGATCCTTACTCTCCAATTTTTACTGATAAACCCGTTTACACTTGGACTGATAAAATCAAAATGACGATAATATCTCCAAGCTGGAACACTGATACCCATTTGATTGATTCAATTGGAAATACTGAAGATCATCCAATCAAAGTTGGCACTTCCAATTATTTTCTAAAACCTTATAGATTCACTGAAACAGATGTAAATTCAGGAATTTTTACTGCAGAAGTTGTACTTACAGGTTTCTCTCATGATGTTGATGGTGATGGTGATGCAGATACTAATCCTAGAACATTTGGTACTGGTCCTACTAGTGGATTTTTAGAAGTTGACAGAGATTCTTCAATAACTATTTCATTTGAGTTTGCAAATGGCGTTGTGTTGACAAAATCTGTTCCTATAAGTTGGAATCTTGGGACCATTGATTTTTTAAACGAACCCATTTTTTCCGACAACTCTGTAACGATTCGTGTCATTGATACAGATATGAATCTGAATCCTGAAGCAATAGATCATCTATCCATACATATTATTTCGGATTCTGATGTTGCAGGAATAAACGTGAATGCGATTGAAACGTCTGAAAATTCTGGATATTTTGTTGCCACTGTTTCATTATCTCAAAATTCACCATCAAGTGGCAATAGACTATATGTTTTTCCTGGAGATGAAATATCTGCTAAATATGATGATCATACATTACCAAAACCCTTTTCAAAGTCCGATAGTTTAGAAATTAAAACATCTACCAATGTTGACTCATCTATACCTCCACTTGAACGACTAAATAATTCCTCTCCTAAATTCTCAGATAGTTTTGGTAATGCTTTAGAATCGTTTTCATCAAATATTCAAATGCAAATAGTTGGAACCATTAAAAATGATCATAATCTCAAACAAAACTTTGTTTACATCTTTCAAGTCAAAAATGCTGATAATTATGTTGAATCTATTTCATGGATTCAAGGTGAACTCTTACCAGAACAAAGTCTAGATGTTTCTCAATCTTGGATCCCGCCAAAATCTGGAATGTATGAAGTTGAAACATTTGTATGGAATTCCTTTGATAATCCTATGGCGCTTTCTCCTTTGATGTCAACTGAGATCACAGTTGAATGAAAAGTATAATTTCTACGTGATTATTAAATAGAAAATTACGTTTTTACCCGTGTGTTAGGATATCTGTTGGGGATCACCTTAGTGTTAACCGTATTATCTCCGTTGATTTTCACAGATGTTTTTGCAGATACATTCACCGTAAATTTTGACAAGCAATCATATGGTTTAGGTGATTCATTAACTGTTTCAGGCAATATTATAGAAATTGGCATGCCTGTCATTGCAATGAGTGTCTATGATCCAGATGGGAAAATATTGTCTGCTAACAATTTAGAAATTTCGTCTGAAAAAACATTCAGTAAAATCATTTCTCTAGATTCACCATTTTATGAAAAATCTGGCAAGTATTTGGTAAAGTTCAACTATGGACAAGTTTCTCAGAATCATTATTTTGTAATTGAGAATGAAACTGCAGAGTCTGAAGCTTTGATAGACACACCTGATGAACCTGAAATCATCCTTCTTTACACGGAACAAAAATACTATGCTGATAACGATGTAATTCGAATCAGTGGATTAGTTTCTGCATTAGATTCTCCAACTGTGTTAATCGGAATTTATGATCCTTTTGGAATGCCTACCGGATTTTATTTTGCTTCTATTGATTCTGCCTTGGAGTTTTCTACAAGTTTTCTTGTAAAGGCTGGTGTAAATTTTAAAGTTGATGGAACATATTCTATTAAAGCACATTATGCAGAAACTGAAGCGACATCTTTTTTTGAATATTCAAAAATTCCTCCAACAACAAATGATAATACCATACAAAATCCTGTAGAAGAAACACCAAA
>PFRJ01000089.1 GCA_002788515.1 Nitrosopumilales archaeon CG_4_9_14_0_2_um_filter_34_16
TAACTATTCATTTAATTTTGAAGAACATGGAATTAATGAGTTAATTCGTTCTCCACATGAAGATCTTTTCAGATAATCTTTTTGAAAAAACTCTGATAACATATTTTCAGAGATGTTAGAGGAAGTTATGATACTGTGAAAAAATATCAAATTAGATGTGCTTTAAATATTCCAAACCTCCATATGGAAAGTTAATTTGTTATGATGCTTTCCCCTATTGAAATAGCTTTTAATATGACAAATCAACCTTTATGAAACAGTCACATGTCTGAATCTACTGAAAAAAAATTAGATGCGACTGGATTATTTTGTCCTGAGCCTGTGTTTAGAACAAAAATTGAAATTGAAAGAATGCAAGTTGGTGAAATAATTACTGTATCTGCAGATGACCCTGCTGCTGAAGATGACATTTCTAGATGGGTCACAAGAAATGGTCATGAATTATTAGACATGTCTAAAAATGGTGACGTGATTACATTTCAAATTAAAAAGGTGAAATGATCCTATTATGACTACTGTTACTGATACAGATGTTCTAAATCGTGTAGGTAATACCCCTCTTGTAAAATTAAGTTCTCTTTCACATGACAATCTCCAATATTTTGCAAAGTTAGAAGGTCATAATCCATTTGGTTCTGTAAAGGACAGAGCTGCTTATTGGATGATAAAAGATGGAGAGGAAAAAGGAATTCTGACAAAAGGAAAAAGTATAATCATTGAACCCACTTCTGGTAACACAGGAATTGCATTAACTGGAATTGCAAATGTATTAGGTTACAAAGTTGAGATAGTCATACCTGAAAAAGCTAGTAATGAAACTAAAGACATCATTAGAAGTCTTGGAGCTAAGGTGTTTGAAACAAGTGACGATCTGTGTCCTAAAGTTGGAGCTGGTACTGATCAAAGTATTGCACTTGCTACATCCATAGCATCATCAAGACCCGATACATATTATTCTCCAAATCAATATGCTAATGAAGCCAATTTTAAGGGACACTATGTTGGAACAGGACCTGAAATTTGGAAACAAACAGAGGGTAAAGTGACTCATTTCTTTACTGGTGTTGGTACTGGCGGTACAATTACTGGCATTGGTACTTTTCTTAAAGAAAAAAACCCAAATGTAAAGATTATAGGATGCCAACCACAACAAAATCATTTAATTCAAGGATGGAGAAATTTTGAAGAGTCTGCAAAACCTGACTTGTTTTTACGACGAGAAAATGTTGTTGATGATTGGGTTTCTGTAGATAATAATGAGGCATTCTCAGTGGTGAAAGAAGTTTTTGAGAAAGATCAACTTTTGATCAGCCCTTCATCTGCAGCTGTATATGCATGCATGAAAAAATATCCTATTGAAGGTGATGCATGTGTGGTGGGAATTTTTGCCGATGATGGAAGAAAATTCAAAAGTGTCTATACCACACAAAACATCATGACTGAGGAAGAATTTGATGATTCTCTTAAACATGCAAAACATATGTCAGAATTGGCATATTGATTACGTTATTCTAATATTTTTTTAAGTTCTTTCTCATAAAATTCTCTAAATACTGTATTCATATCCATTTCATGTCGTAGGCATTTGTTGCTTTGTTCTGTTAACTGATTTTTTATTTCTTTACTCCATTGACTCTGTTGTTTGTCTTTAGAATTCACTATTGATGGATTTTCTCTTATCTTTTCCATGCTTTCTGTCAGTGTTTTACTTATCTGTCTAAATTTACTTATTCTTAAAAGAAATAATTGTGCATCTTGTTTGTTTACTAAATTCATCATTGCATATACTTGATTGTAATATTCTATTCCTTTTTCATTATATTTTTTAAAATCTACAATTCTTTGATGCCAATATTCTTTGGTTGATTTCTCTTCAATTTTATAACTAAATTGAATTTCTCCCAATTCCCTGCCTAATTTTGCGAGTTTATCGCTATGCTCTTTAGCCTGTTTTTTAATATTTTCAGGATCTTGACTCATCAATCTTAGTTTGCTGTATCACAATAAAGAGTTTAGATATTTGATTCATTCCATCTTTTTTCTGATTCTTTTGCGTAAAATGACATACATTTTTCACAAAATGAATCCCATTCAATAATTCCTAACTTTTTAAAATATTTTATTGACCATTCGTATGTGGGCGTTTTTCTATATTGAAACTGTTGAATTGTATAGATGTCTTTCTCATAAAATTTCTTTAAACATTTTTTGCATTGAGCATTCTTCATTATTTCTTGTCTGCACTTTCTGTGAGGTATTTGTCGACATCAATTGCTGCCATACACCCAAATCCTGCAGCTGTAATTGCTTGACGATAATTTCTATCATGTACGTCACCTGCTGCAAAAACACCTTCAATATTTGTATGTGTTTTATTTTTAAGTATGATGTATCCATCTGTATCTAAATCGATTTGTTCTTTGAATAGTTTTGTATTTGGTTCGTGTCCTATTGCAACAAACAAAGCTTCTGCATTGAGAACCGTCTCTTCATTTGTTTTTAAATTCTTTAAAACTGCCTGTCTCATTTTCTGATCTCCTTTTATTTCAGTTACTGCTGAATCAAAATGAAATTTTATTTTTTCATTACTGAGTGCACGGTCTTGCATGATTTTACTTGCACGTAATTCCTCTCGTCTGTGTACTAGGTGAACATTTGTTGCAAACTTGGTTAGAAATGTTGCCTCCTCAATTGCAGAATCTCCTCCACCCACTACAATGATTTCTTGATTTCTGAAGAATGGTCCGTCACAGGTTGCACAATATGATACCCCTTTGCCACCAAATGTCTCTTCTCCTTCTAATCCTAACTTTCTTGGATTTGCACCTGTTGCAATAATCACTGCTCGACCTTCATATTCTTCTGATGCTGTTAGAACTTTGAATGGTTTTCGTCTAAAATCCACATCTACTACCACATCATCTACAATTGTTGTTCCCATTCTTTGAGATTGTTTTCTCATGTCAATCATCAAATCTGGACCCATAATGCCATTTTCAAATCCAGGATAATTTTCAACCTCTGTGGTGTTTACTAGTTGTCCACCTGGCAATAATCCTGATAAAATTAAAGTGTCATATCCTGCTCTGGAGCAATAAATTCCCGCAGTGTATCCAGAAGGACCAGCTCCAATAATTACAACATCAAATTTTGTTTTGGTTTTGTCTGATATTTTCGGTTCAGCATCTCTTGTTTCAAGAACTGCTGTTCCTGCATCTCCTGCCATCATATGTTATTGGTCTTAGTTTCAATAATTTAAGTTATTGACCATTAATAATGGGCACATTTAGCTTTGTTTTAAATTAATTTCTAAATTTAGATATTATCTGCAAATGTCGATCACATATTTTCTTACTCTCAATTTGGGAATAAAACAAATCCTTTTGCCAATGTGCGTTAAACAATCTGCATTCTCTATATTTGCAAAATACTTCACCTGTTTCATAATACACAATCGCCTGTAATAGGTATCCTTCAATAATTTCATTTAATCTTGAATCGTGATATTCTAAAAATTCTCCTTTGTGTTTTTCTTTAGTTTCTTTAATCTTGTCTTCGGAAAAACTAGTCATTAGATCTAGATAGTATTGCTTAGGCTTTGCAGGTGCTTCTATGATTCCTGTAGTTGAAATTATTGTTGGATTGGAGTTGATTATTGCTCTAGCATGATATCTGAAATCATCATTATCAAATGTGGCGATAAGCTTGTTTGTAAAAATCACATGTAATTCATTATGTGTGATTGAAATGTTTTCTGAAATAATGTTTTGTAATTCAAATCCATCATATAGTGGCACTATGTCTTTTTCAGACATGTCTATGTTCTCCTTCTCAATTAGATATTCTTCTTGTGTTGGATTGTGTTTTTTGAACTGTTTTTTTAAATCAAAAACTCTGATTGTTGCTATTTTTTCTAATATTTTGTCTTCCACAGTTCTAAAAAAATTTTCTTTTATTTCGGTCTCAATCTGAAAAGTATTTGTGATGAATTTCTTTATTTTCTCAATTTGAATTTCAGGAACAGTAGGTTCCTCGTATAGAATAATTTTGGAAATTTTCACAAAGAAAGCAATGTTTTAATGGTTTATCTTTCTAACTCTTTGATTTTTTCTGCTGTTATTTCAGCTGCTTTCTTTCCAGAGTATAACATAGAACCAAATGTTGGCCCCATTCTTGCCAACCCGTGTGTTTCCGTAACTGACATTCCTGCTGCAATCAATCCTGGATAAACCTCTCCTGTTTTGTGAACCACATGTTCTTCTCCATCATTTACGTGCATTGGTTCCATTCCTTTCCATTTTGCTAATCCTCTATCTACTAATCTTTTCACAGCAACTGAATCGTGACCTGATGCATCGATGATTATTTTTGCTTCAAGTGCAACTGGATCTACACATGTAATGTTGCGTGGTAAAGCTGATACTGGCATCCAATTAACTACAATACCAGTAACTCTGCCGTTTTTCAATACTAGATCGTCAAATTTAGTAAGTTGAAGGAATTTTACTCCTGCATCACATGCGGCTGCAATTAATTTTGATACTGCGTGTGGTCCTGGTGTTAAGTATAATCCCTCAGCAACTTTTTTGTATGGAATCCCCAATTCATCCCAAAACTTTTGAGCAGGTTCTCTCACTGTTACGGGATTCATCATGTATCCTCCTAACCAGTATCCTCCGCCAAGGTAGTTGTTTTGTTCAATGACTAGTACTTTGTATCCCATATTTGATAATTCTCTACTTGCAGTTAATCCTGCGGGACCTGCACCAATAATTATTACATCCGAATCTGCTCTATCAATTAAAACATCATGAAACTCATTTGCAATTGCACGGGTGATTTCAACTTCACGAACATCAGTAAATATTTTGTTTGATTGTTCTGCTACCGTTGCTTCTTGCATGTTGTGCTTCCATTCCTGAATAATTAATACTTTCCCACAACTTTTTCTAAATGTAATTAGGTGAAACTAATGATTTTAGTTTTCAAACTCTGCAAAAGTAGGAAAATAATGTGCTTTGAGGAAAACTCCTCACCTAAAACGTCCACATATCAAAAATTTATATCCAAACTAAAAGAAATTTCTATGTATTGATAATATCTGATCGTAAACAATCTTCTCCAGATTCTGCAAATCCCAAAATAAATTGGGCTAGAATTGAAGAGGCTGATAATTTCGCTAAAACTGTAAAGTTATTCCGTCAAGGAAAATATGACGAAGAAAGTTTTAGACGGTTTAGACTTCAACATGGTGCGTATGGTACTAGGATGACTAGTGATTATGCAATGGTGCGAATCAAAATTCCAGCAGGCGAAATATATCCTGATCAAATTGAAAAAATATCTCAACTAAGTGAACAATACTCTATAGGAAGTGCCCATTTTTCTACACGCGAAAACATTCAACTTCATTGGGTAATTCTTGAAGATGTTTCTGAAATATTTCGTGGTCTTGCAGAAGTTGGCCTGACATCAAGAGAAGCATGTGGGAATTCTGTTAGAAATGTCATGTGCAGTCCTCTATCTGGTGTTTGTCCTGATGAGAAATTTGATGCAACTCCATATGCACTTGCAACCGCTAGGTTTTTCTTAAGAAATCCTATGGCTCAAAATCTTCCGCGTAAGTTCAAATTCAATTTTACCTGTTGTGAGAAACATGGTATGGTAAGAATGGTAGATGTTGGATTGATTCCACAAACACGAGAAATTGATGGAGCATTACAGCGAGGCTTCAAAATTTTCCTTGGTGGAGGATTAGGAAATAAATCATATGTGGGCAATCAGTTAGAAGACTTTACTTCTGAAGAAGACTTACTTTATACCTCCATTGCAGTAATAAGAATTTTTGATAGATTAGGTGACAGAAAAAATCTTGCAAGAAACAGAATGCGATACCTTGTTAACGATATGGGGTGGGATAAATTTCAAAATCTTGTTTTTAAAGAAAGGGCAATCGTCAGAGCTACTCAATCAATAATAACTCAACTAGAAGTTGATCATTCTTCTACACAAATCCGACGACCAATTAGAATCTCTGATGAAAGTGGAAATATGGCAATACCTGATGGATATGCTAGATGGCTCAAAACAAATACTGTCAAGCAAATTCAACCTGATTATCGCTCAGTGTTTCTTACTCTTGAGGCAGGTGATATTACTGCAAGTCAGCTTTATGCACTGGCATCTATAATTCGTGATTTTTCTTCTGAAGGCAAAGCAAGATCTGGTTTTGTACAAAATATTGCATTGCGTTATGTTCATGAAGATGATTTACCACGTTTGTATTCTAGATTACTTGATGTTGGATTGGCAAAATCTGGTGCTTTGACAATGACTTCCCCAATTGGATGCTCTGGTACCACATCATGTAATTTAGCGTTGACCAATTCTCATAGGCTTGCAAAAGAGATTCAAAGAAAATTCCTTGAATTGAAGTTTGATGAAGATGATGACCTTAGTGATTCTTCAATTAAGATAAGCGGATGCCCAAATTCTTGTGGACAACACGGGATTGCAACCATAGGATTTTTTGGAGGGGGTGGACGTGTTGGAAAAGACATGTATGCTAACTATCAAATGTCTTTAGGTGGACGTTCTGATGGTGATACTATGTTAGGACAAACCTGTCTTAGAGTTCCTGCAAAAAGAGTAATCCCAGTAATTCTTAAAATCATTGAGACGTTCAAAGAACATAAAAAATCTGATGACACTCTGAAATCTTGGATTCACAGAGTTGTTAGTGGCAATGAAGATTCATCTGTTAAATCAATTAACGATATTAAAAAAATATTGGAACCAATGATCATTCCCCCTGCAAAAGAAGATGATCCTGATTTTTACTTGGATTATGGAAGTGATTCTAGCTATCATACAAAAACTGGCAAGGGTGAATGTGCTGCTTGATAGAATCTGGTAAAATAACTACTGATGTTGATTCTTTACGTTCTGAAATTAGAGACAAAAGTGTTCGAGTGATTGATGTTAGACGCGAAGATGATTACAAACGGGATCATATTCCTACTGCCGTAAATCTACCTTTAGCTAATCTCTTGTCTGATGACAGTCCTGACAGAGTTTTGAAACTTGTAAACTCTATGGGAATAGATGATGAAACTTCTGTAGTTGTTTATGATGATACATTTGGTGCTTTGGCATCAAGAGTTGCATGGACTCTAGAATATCTTGGACATTCTGATGTGACATTACTTGAAACAACTTATAGTAAATGGAAATCCCTTGGTTTAGAAAATGACTCTCTTGTTCCTGAATTTCAAAACAAAGATCATTCAATAAAACTACAATCGAATATTTTGGCAACTTCAGAGTATTTGGAGAATGCCAAATCTCGAGATGATGTGATTTTACTTGATAATCGGGAAAGACTGAATTTTCTTGAACAACACATACCTGGAGCTATCAGTCTTCCATATCGTACTTTGGCATCTGGCGATAAAATCTTACGCTCAAAAGAGGATATGAAGCGATTATTTGAAAATCGAGGCATTGTGGGAAATTCGGAAATCATAACTTATTGTGGTAGTGTTGGAACTCTTTCAGGATTGGCGTATTATGCATTAAAATCTGTAGGTTTGCCTAATACGAAATTATACGTCCGTTCTTTCAAAGAATGGAAAAATCTTCAAAAACCCACTGAAAAACAAGAAGATGCAAGCTATTGGGATTTATCTGCTGAATAATTAAGAAATCTGACTTCTGAGTTTCTTTGTAACGGTACCTTCTATATTGTCAAATAGAATTATCATTTTCTCTTTATTGTCAATTAAATAGTCGACACCTCTATCTTTTAGTCTAATTTTCCACAATCTGATTTCTCTATGTTCATCAAAGAAATTCTCTATCATTTGTTCTCCTGATTTTGTTGGGTCTATGAACACATCAAAAATGTCTATGACTTTTTCAACTTCTTCTTCTTCTATTGCTTCTTTGACAGACTGGATTGCTTGGCTTAACTCTTTCAAATTTTTAACTGGTTTTGGTAATGTTTTCTTGGTAACGCCAAACAATCCTTTCGTTTCTTTACCTATCTTCTCTGCAATGTTTTCTGCAAGATCATAAATTGGGATTTTGCTTAGACCTTCACGTTTCTCATTTTGAACAATCAAACCTTTTTCTAACAATTTTCTTAATGATGATTCTGCATCTGCTTTGTCTAGAAATGTTGTCCACACAATTGCCCCTAAAGTATGATATCCTTGTCTGATTGATTCTAACACAACTACTTCTTGAATTCTTTTGAATCCTTCCTCGATTCTAACATTTGTAAAATCTTTATCACGAATTGATTTTCTGGCGTTTTTAACATCTATTTCAATAGAACGTTTCAATGATTCCAATGATTCTGGTACTTGATTTAGTAATGATAAGAAACATGCTTGATTGTACCATGCCATTGCATATGTTGGATCAGATTCTATTGCCTTGTTAACTGAATCTAATGCTTTTGAATAGTTTTTTTGCTCATAATGTACCAGCCCTTTGAGGTTCCAAGCTTCTGGATTTGTTACATCGATTTCTAAAATCTTGTCGTATACTTTTAGTGCTTCACCATACTCTTCTAAATGGAATCTAGCATATCCTAATTTCATCAGTGTTTCTACACTGTTGGGGTCAATTCGTAATGCCAATTCAAAAACATCAATGGCTTCTTCTAATTTTTCATCTGCCATCAAATTGACTCCTTTTTTAAACAATTTTTTACGATTGTAATCTACATCTACTAAACTTCTCTCTTGAGGAATGATTTCATCAGATTTTGTTTTTTCAATTTCCTTTGATTTTTTTCCAAACGGTTTTTTCACAGATCAATTTAGCGTTTTATCTAGATAAATACCAACCTTAATCGAGCCTGTATTTACCACTCCTGAACTTGAAATAGAATTAAGCGATCTAAATACAGAAATACTTGAAGTATACACAAACGATTGTGTCATCTCAGTCACGATTAGAGATTCAAGGGCAGGCACCTTTCAAACAGTCAGGTGTATATGAAGCTCAAATTGCAATCACTGATAGCAAACCATCTGATGATGCAATTAGAACAAAACAATTCTCAACATTATGGCGTGGAAATTTTCATCTTAGAGTTAAAGATGGTATATTCTCTGAAACTCTTGGCTCTCCTTCAAACCCTCTTCCTTCATCTATTACAAATCTTGATAGAATTTGGGTTGTTGTAACTGATTTATTTTCTTCATTACATTCTGTTTTTGATGTTCCTTTGGCAAGACCCTCAACACAATCTGAAACTAAAACTAAACCTGAAACTAAACCTGAAACTAAACCTGAAACTAAACCTGAAACAATTTCTGATGGTCCAAGACGTTCCTCAAAAACGACAACTGGTCTAACAGGTCAATATGGCGATAAAGGACCAACAGGTCCAATGGGCCCCCCTGGCGACAAAGGACCAATGGGCCAACCCGGTCCAATGGGCCCCCCTGGCGACAAAGGACCAGAAGGACCAATGGGCCCACCCGGCAACAAAGGTTCTACTGGTGATAAAGGACAACAAGGCGATAAAGGAATTTCTGGTGATAGAGGATTAACTGGCGACAAAGGAATTGCTGGTGATAAAGGAGATAAAGGCGACAAAGGAATTACTGGTCCACCCGGTGACAAAGGAGAAAAAGGACCAACTGGTCCAACTGGCGACAAAGGAGATACTGGATTAAAAGGCCCAATTGGTGACAAAGGAGAAAAAGGACCAACTGGATTAATTGGAGACAAAGGACAAACTGGATTACGTGGAATTCCTGGTGACAAAGGAGATCAAGGCCCACTCGGAGTTCCTGGCGACAAAGGATTAACCGGACCAACTGGTCCTCCGGGAGAAAAAGGCCCTACTGGATTGTCTGGTGTTCAAGGAGAAAAAGGCATTCAAGGTGGTCCTGGTCCAATCGGTGACAAAGGTCCACCTGGTCCAATCGGTGACAAAGGTCCATTAGGTCCACCTGGTCCACATGGCGACAAAGGATTAACCGGTCCACCTGGTCCAATCGGTGACAAAGGTCCATTAGGTCCACCTGGTCCAATCGGTGACAAAGGTTCTAGAGGTGTTGAAGGTCCAATCGGTGACAAAGGTCCACAAGGTCCACAAGGTCCTGCTGGCTCTAAAGGTCTTACAGGAGTTCCCGGTCCCCAAGGTGAGAAAGGAGAAAAAGGTCCAACCGGTCCAATCGGAGAAAAAGGTTCAACAGGTGCCATGGGTCCAATCGGTGACAAAGGTCCACAAGGTCCACAAGGTCCACAAGGTGAACGTGGTACAACCGGTCCTTCGGGAGAAAAAGGTCCACAAGGTCCACAAGGAATTCAAGGTCCACAAGGTGAACGTGGTCCAACCGGTCCAATAGGTTCAATTGGTGAACAAGGTCCACCCGGCGGACAAGGTCCAGTAGGTCCTGCAGGTCCACGCGGCCCACCAGGTCCACCAGGAGAAAAAGGTCCATCAGGTGGAATGTCTTCAGAACAAAAAGCACTCTTCAAAGATCTTTTGGAAATTCTTACAAACAAGAATGTTATCTCTACTGAAGAACAAATAAAATTAATGAGTTATCTCTACTGATAATTTCAATTATTCTTTTCAAAATATTTTATTTTAAAATTTATTTTCTAAATTTTATTTTGTACATGATTTCTTGATTAATTTCATTCATATTTTTTTAATTGTATTTTGAATTATCAATTGCTGTGTTGTTTTCAAAAATCTAAAATATTTAAAAAATTATTTAACCTTCAATTTTTTGCATTAATCTAAAAAATACAGTTAGCACTGATGATATTAGAAAAATGAAAACAATTCGTCGTCGATAAGACGATTGTTAGTTTGTTAACGATTTATCGTTTTTTTGCTGCTGCTTTTCTCTTTGGAGCGGCTTTGCGTTTTGCTGCCTTTCTCTTTGGAGCTGCTTTTGCTGCTGCTTTTCTCTTTGGAGCGGCTTTGCGTTTTGCTGCCTTTCTCTTTGGAGCTGTTTTTGCTGCAGCTTTTCTTTTTGTAGCCATATAAGATTCGGCATTTTCATTGTTTTTCAGTGGTGAAACTAAAGAAATTTACACAAATTGATTACTATTTATCAAGTAATTTTTGCTATTATTTTTTTATTTGATCGTATTTTTTGAAAAAAATATTTTTTGAAATGTTGAATTTTATTATCTGTGTTATGTTCTGACCTCAATTATGTGATCGCATGGATCTTTATGCTTGAATTTTGAATTTTTTTCGATGATAATCATTTAATGTAGTTTGTGTTCAATGCAAAACCATCTGATCTATGTTTTTTTCCTGATCTATTTTGTATTTTTTTTCAGGAATTATGCTCCGCGACTTTTGATTATTGTTAACACATCTTCATCTAAGAGAATGTGATTCAACCCAACTCGTTGTCCACCAAATTTTACACTTTTACCCCAAACTAATCCATATCTGAATTCTCTCTTTAACCTACGATGCAACTTGTTACAGATGTCTTCTACTGTGTCTCCTTCTCTTGCAATCAAAGGCTCTTTGAAATCTGTCTCTCCTCCTTTTGGTCGCATGTAAATTCTAATGAATTTTAATTTCTCATAGATTTTTTCTTTCAACAATTCTATGTTGATGTCTGAATTTGCTGACACCTCGATAACATCTGATTTTATTTTTGTTTTTAAATCTGTAAGAAATTCTTTATCCACCAAATCAATTTTGTTTAAAATCGTAAGTGCTTTTGAATAACTGATATTTCCTGCAATATGATCTGCTAACTGTTCTGATGTGAGATCTTCTCTTATTACAACTCTAGCGCTAACTATTCCATAAAGATGTAAGATATCTTTGAGATGTTTCTCTGTAATTTTAGTTAGTTTTACTTGTTGTGCAACTGCGATTCCCCCCATTGATGCTTTTTCAATTGTAATGTTTGGTGGCAACTGATTTAATCTGATTCCTATATTTCCTAATTCATTTACTAACACATCTTCATGATATGGTTGAAATACATCTAACATGAGTAATACAAGATCTGCTGTTCTTGCAACTGACAAAATTCTCTTTCCTAGTCCTTTTCCACTAGATGCTCCTTTGATAATTCCTGGAAGATCTAATACTTGGATTCTGGCACCTCTGTACTCCATCATTCCTGGTACTACCGTAAGCGTGGTAAATTGAAAAGCGCCCACTGCTGATTTTGCACTAGTCATTTTATTTAGCAATGTGGATTTTCCAACACTTGGTAATCCGATAAAAACAACCGTTGCATCTCCGCTTCTCCTTACATCAAATCCGTCCTGTTTCATCCCCGACTTTTTTGTAACTTCAGCTTCTTGCTCTCTTTTCAGCTTTGCAATCTTTGCTTTTAGTAATCCTATGTGATGTTCTGTAGCTTTGTTAATCTGAGTTCTTGCCATCTCGTCTTGTATGGCCTTGATTTTTTCAGGAATTCCCAATTTTCTTCAACTCTTAGAAATTCCTTTCAAATAAAACCGTATTACTTTGGATACGTAGCAAATATTATTCGGTTCAAAAAACAATTCTTGTGAAAAAGAGAACTTTTGCAGTAGATATTGATGGTACTATCACTGAAAACGGTGAAGGGCGAATTCATCTTGACGCATTTGAAGCATTACGTCGTTTAACCGACATGGGTCACAATGTAATCTTTGTAACTGGTCGTTCATCCGTTGAAGGATTTCTGCTTTCTGTATTTGGTGGTACAACAAGAATTGCTGTTGGTGAAAACGGTGGTTGTATCACGTTAAATTCTGATGAACATATATTGCTAGGAAATATTGAAGAATGTAAAAATGCATTGCAAGTAATTCAAAATCATATTGACAATGTACAGGAAAAACATGTTTTTCCTAGAATGACTGAAGTTGTTTTAGAAAGGACATTTGATTTGGATATTGCACGAAAAATCCTTTCTGAAAATAATATTAACGTAGAATTATCTGATAGCCGGTATGCATACCATATCAATTCTCCTGGCATTGACAAAGGAACGGGTTTTACTAAAATCATGACAAAACTATCTCTTACACGTGATGATGTGATCGCAATCGGAGACAGTGCCACTGATGTTCCTTTGTTTAAAATAGCAAAAACTAGTGTTGCTTTGGGTAATGCCTCAGAACATGTAAAATCTGTAGCCACTTTGGTGGTATCTGCTAGTGCTGGTGATGGCGTTCTTGAAGCATTAGATAAATTAGCACCCACACTATCTGAAATATAATATGACATTCAAATCCATTATTGATGAGATAGAAAACAATCTCCACAAAACACTCTCTGAACTTTCCATTTCTGATGTTGTGTTCTCTGTTGAACCTGCAAAACCTGGTTTTGGAAATGTTAGTTCCAATGTATCTTTTTTACTTGCTAAACAACTTAAGAAAAGCCCAAAAGAAATTGCTGAAATACTATCTGAAAAATATCAACATTGTACACATACACTTGTTTTAAAATCTGAACCCCATCCTTCTGGATATCTGAATTTTTATGCAGATTGGGAAAAACTAAGCCAATTAATTCTCTCTGAATCTTATCTTGACACATTTGGAGATGTTGATATTGGTAACGGATCTACGATTGTAGTTGAACACACAAGTGTTAATCCTAACAAGGCACTTCACATAGGGCATATCAGAAATATTGTAATCGGTGACATTGTATCACGAATTTTAAAAAAGGCAAATTATAAAGTAAATGTACTAAACTACATTGATGATTCTGGGCTTCAAGTAGCAGACATTATTGTTGGATTCAAATATTTTGGATATGATCAAGTTCCTCCCAATGGAAAGAAGTTTGACCATTATTGTGGTGATGATGTTTACGTTAAAACCACTGAAAAGTATGAATCTGACCCAAGCCTTGAAGTTATTCGGAAAAACATTCTTCAAGAACTTGAGGATGGTAATTCTGAAACTGCAAAGTTTGCTGATAAAATCACTAGGTTGGTTCTGGCAGGACAACTTGAAACCTGTTGGAATTTAGGGGTTACATATGATTGCCTGAACTTTGAATCTCAAATAATTCGTTCGGGTTTATGGAGTAAAATTTTTGAAAAACTCAAAGAAATGAATCTGATTGAGTTTGAAAATGAAGGAAAGAACAAGGGTTGTTGGGTTATTCGAGGAGAAAATAACGAGGAAGATAAGGTTATTGTACGAAGTAATGGGACTGCGACATACATCGCTAAAGACATTCCTTATGCTGCTTGGAAGCTGGGATTGCTTGAAGATCCATTTAATTATGTAAAATATGAGAAAGAACAACCAAACTCTAAAATTTTATGGCAAACCACATTGAATTTGACTAGTCCTGTATCTCAAAACTTTACAGGTGAAAAAGTTCTCACAGTCATTGATTCAAGACAAGCAAGATTGCAAAAAATAATCACTTCTCTAATGGGCAAATTCAAATCTGTTCCAGATGCTTACGTTCATCTTGGCTATGAATCTGTAACTCTGAGTTCTGACACTGCTAAAACCCTTGGATTGGATACCGATGGGAAACAGGCTCAAATGTCCGGACGAAAAGGACTGTATGTTAATGCAGATTCTGTCTATGAAATTTTAAAAGAAAAAACCAAAGAAGAGACACAAAAAAGACATCCTGAAATGAAACCTTCTGAAATTGAAAAAATTGCTCACAATGTTTCAGTTGGTACTTTACGATATGAAATGATAAAACAAGATTTGGATAAAATCATCACTTTTGACTTGACAAAATCTCTTAGCTTAGATGGTGACACTGCACCATACATACAATATACTCATGCACGTGCATCACGAATATTAGAAAAATCAAATCGTACACCGACCATTAATGTTAATTTTTCACTGCTAAAAGAAGAGTCTGAATTGGAATTGATTAAAACCATTGGTCTCTTTAATTTGCAAGTCAGAGACGCTGTAAATAATTTCTCTCCAAAAGTGATTGCAAGATACTGTCATGATTTGGCAGTTGCGTTTAATGCATTTTATGAAAAATCAAAGGTTTTGGATTTAGGTGATGCCAAC
>PFRJ01000031.1 GCA_002788515.1 Nitrosopumilales archaeon CG_4_9_14_0_2_um_filter_34_16
TGGGGTGCAGTTCCTGTTTGTGTTACTGGAGAATATAGTGGAATAGATACAGGCAATGGAATACAGCATTGTCCTGCATTTTCAGAAATTACATTATTAACATCTACTTTCATGCACGGTGGTTTACTTCATCTTGGTGGTAACATGTTGTTTTTATGGATTTTCGGTGATAACATTGAGCAAAAATTTGGTAAAATAAAATACCTTGGAATTTATCTGATGTGGGGAATATCTGCAGGATTAATTCACATACTTGGAGATGCTAGTAGTGCAATTCCTGCCGTTGGAGCATCTGGTGCAATTTCAGGAGTGTTGGGTGCATACCTTGTAATTTTTCCAAGAGCTAAAATTCAAACTTTTTTGATGCTCGGTTTCTTTTGGAGAATGATGCATATTCAGGCTAGATGGTTCTTACCTTTTTGGTTAGTCGTTCAAAATCTACTTCCATATTTTACTCAAGGATTTGGATTTGGTGGTGATGTTGGCGGTGTAGCTTATCTTGCACATATTGGTGGATTTGCTGTTGGTTTGGGGACTGGTTATATCTACAAAAAGATGCGTAGTTCTGACTTTACATATGGTACCAGATACGGTTACAGACCAGACTATTGAAAGAATAAATCACTGATTTTGTACAAAGTTATCATGCCTTTGATTACAGTGTCAATGTATCCTGGAAGAACACAGGAACAAAAAGATGAATATGCAAAAGCAATCACAAAATCAGCAGTTGAGATTCTAAATACAAAAGAAAGTCATGTCATTGTTGTTTTTGAAGACAATCCTAAAGAAAATTGGTTTTTAGCAGGAAACCAACTTTAATTATTTTTAAAAATAGTAGACTGGAAAAATTCCCCCAGTCAGGGATTGACATACACACTATGGTCGGTTTGATTTCTATTAATCAAATTTGCATAATAAGAAAACGGTACATTTTATGTTTGTACCATAAGTTTATCCTTTTATTGTCATACTATCAACTAGTTTCATGAAGGTTGCAGTAGTTCAATTCACAGCTTCTACTAACAAAGAAATCAATCTAAAAAAAATAATCTCTTTTATTTCTAAAGCAGCTTCAAAAAATGCAACGCTATGTGCATTTCCAGAGTTTATGATGTTTTATACAAATTCGTCTCAAACTGCAAAACAATTATCAGATTTATCTGAAACAATTAACGGAAATTTTGTTACAGCTATTGCAAAAGCTGCAAAAGAAAATAAAATCCAAGTTATAGGCTCATTTTATGAGAAGAGTAGAAAAAAAGATCGTGTTTATGATACTGCATTTGTAATTGACAAATCAGGCAAGGTAATATCCACATACAGAAAAATTCATCTCTATGACGCCTTAGGATTTAGAGAATCTGATAAAATGATCTCAGGCTCAAAAATTTCAAAACCAGTCAAAACATCTATTGGAAAACTTGGACTGATGATCTGTTATGATTTAAGATTTCCTGAAATGTCAAGATCTCTTGCTGTAGCAGGATCTGAAGTTTTAGTAGCACCATCTGCTTGGGTTAAAGGTAACATGAAAGAAGAACATTGGATTACAATTAACAAAACACGAGCAATTGAAAATGGATGTTATGTAATTGCACCAGATCAAGTTGGAAACATTTACTGTGGACGAAGTTTAGTAGTTGATCCATATGGAAAAATTCTACTTGATATGAAAAAGAAACAAGGAATCAGTTTTGTGAATATTGATTTAAACAAAGTACAACAAACACGTAAAGTTTTACCATTACTAAAAAATAGAAGAACTGATGTTTATCCTACTTTGAAGGCTTGACTTTTCTGCTTTCACAATTAAAGTTTCCACACTGTTTTGTCCATTTCTGTTTTCGTGAATAACGAAAAATTATCATTGGCCATTTACATACATCACATGGCATCTTTGTAGCTCTTAGTCTTGCTTTTTGTAATAATGGTGATGATGCCTTGCAGCCGCCATAAAAGTTCGAACATCCCATGAATCTCTTTCTTGTTGTTTTTGATCTAATTACCATTAATTCTCCTAGTTTACATTCAGGACATGGTACTAGCCCATTTTTTGGAGAGTTGGTTCCAAGAATAAGATATTTTCTTTCTTTTGAAGACCAAGAAAGAAATCCATTACTATCAAAATATTGTATGATCTCTTTTTTGAAGATCTCACTTTTTGATTTAGTAGCTTTCACTACATGTCTTAGTATGGGCTTTTTGATCTGAACAGCTTTGAGACTTGTTTTCTTTGTTGGCATTTTCTATGATGGATTTACTAAAACAATTTTTATAGGGAAATGGGTCAGTGACATTTGTGGAAAAGGTTTGTGTTCTTGGTGCAGGAAGCACGAAATATGGAAAATTAAGTGAAAGTATTGCTGATATTACTACTCAAGCATCTGTTGCAGCCATAGAAAGTGCAGGTATTTCCCCAAAAGACATCAAAGCGTCTTACATTTCAAACGTCTTTGGTGTTGCTGACAAACAGGTCCATATTGGTCCTGTCTTAATGAGTAGATTGGGAATTCCAGATAAACCGTCATTAACAATAGAATCTGCATGTGGAAGTGGCTCTGTATCATTTAGAGAAGCTTACGCCAATGTTGCAGCAGGATTTTATGATTGTCTAGTTGTTACTGGTGTTGAAAAAGTAACTCACACAGGAACTGAATGGACTACCACTTATTTTGCATATTGTTCTGACTTTTTTTATGAAGGTCAAGCAGGTGCATCATTTCCAGGTTTGTTTGCATCAATGGCAAGAGCTTACTTGAATGAGTTTGATGCAACTGAAGAAGACTTTGCAGCAGTTGCAGTAAAGAATCATGATAATGGTTTCCTAAATCCAAAAGCTCACATGCAAAAGAAAATTACGATTGATGATGTAATGAATTCTGCAGTAGTTGCAAGTCCTTTAAAGCTTTATGATTGCTGTCCATTCTCTGATGGTGCAAGTTCTGTTATTCTTTGTTCTGAAAAGTTTGCAAAAGAACATGGTGGTGATTATATTGAAGTAATTGGCTCTGGTAGAGGCGGTTCACCAGCTGCATTACAAGGACGTGAACATATGACAACAATTCCTAGTACAAAGATTGCAGTAGCAGATGCATACAAAATGGCAGGAATAACTGCAAAAGACATTGATTTTGCAGAAGTACATGATTGTTTTACAATTGCAGAAGTAGTTGACACTGAAGACTTGGGATTCTTTGAGAAAGGAAAAGGCATTCAAGCAGTTCGTGAAGGTAGAACAAAATTAAATTCTGACATTTCTATTAATCCATCAGGTGGTCTTAAATCAAAAGGACATCCAATCGGAGCAACAGGCGTTGGACAAGTAGTAGAAGTATTTGATCAACTAACTGGAAAAGCTGGTGCAAGAACTGTTAAAGATGCAAAAATTGGTTTAACTCATAACTTTGGTGCAACTGGTGCAAGTTGTGCTGTTCACATATTCCAAAGCGTGTAAAATGACTATTGAAGAACAACTAATTGAATATGCAAAACAGGGTAAACTCTTAACTCACAAATGTACTAAATGTGGTTATCTTCATTTATCAACTGCATATTATTGCCTAAAATGCGGCAGTCAGGGATTTGAGGATGTTGTTTTGGATGGTATAGGCTCAATTGCCACTTATACTATAATCACCGTAGCTCCTGCAGGCTTTGAAAAATATACTCCATATGCCTTTGTTGTACTTCAACTAGACAACACAGAATTGAGAATTTCTGGATTTATGGCAGGAATTGCTACTCCTGCAGATCTTCCAATTGGAACTAGAGCCCGAATAACTGGTTTTGAAGATGGTTGTGGAATCATCATTAAAAAACAGTAAAATTATTTGCTTGAATTATTAAAAAAAATCAGAACCTTTTCTTAATTATTTTGTATGTCTGATCACTTTCATGTCAGTAGAAATTACTTGTGGTAAATGTGGGGAAAAGATCGCAAACATGAAAATGCTGAAATCTCTGAAAGATGTGCTAAACCCATCTAATGGAAAATGTCCATCGTGCGGACAGAAACTTTCTACATCAGAATTTTCACTTGATGTTCAAGAAAATTAAATTTTTAAAAGATCTATGACAACATTATTTTTACATTTCTAAAAAACTGATAAAAAAATGTAAGAAATAATCTAGTCATAAGTCTTATTTACTCCTTTAATTTTAGAGACAATAATGAAACTAAGTAAAGAGAAATTAGAATTAGACTTAGATTCAAACTTAGACCCTGATTTGGATGCTGATCTAGCAGATGATCTAGATTCAGATGATGATATAGATCTAGATGACGATGATCTGGATTCTGACTCTGAACCAAAAAGGGGTGGAATTTTACAATCCACATCAAAACGTGTACGAATGATATTTTCTGTCATGGCAAGTCCAAATAGAATTGATATCCTTAGAATTTTAAACTCTAAAGGACCATTAACCTACTCTGAATTAAAATCTCTAGCTGGGTTCAAGTCAAAAAAAGAAAGTGGAAAGTTTGCATATCACTTGAGAAAATTACTTAGACAATCACTTGTTGCACTTAACAAATCTGAAAGACGTTATACTATTACAAATCTTGGAAAACTCGTTTTGAGTTTGGCAAGACAAATTGAAGAAAGATCAATTATTGAGAGTGGAAAAATGTATGTCAGAACATCATCTGAATCAATTGAAGAGTTTAACTCACACAAAATTATCCAATCACTAGTCAGAGAGGGAAGTCTACCATTAGAGCTAGCACAAAAAATAACCGAAGAAGTTGAAAATAGAATTTACAAGTATCAAACTACCTATCTAACAGGCGCACTAATTCGAGAAATGGTGAACTCTGTTCTTTTGGAGCATGGTCATGAAGAATATCGTAATAAACTAGCACGCCTAGGCCTGCCTGTCTACGACGTCCAACAAATGATTTCTAATTTAGATAATGTGGATAACGGCGCTGAAGGACTTTTGTTTAATACTGGACAAAGAGTATTTGCTGAACATCTACTAACAAACATTTTGCCTAAAGATGTAGCCGACTCGCATCTTTCTGGAGACTTGCACATTAGCAATCCTGGAATTTGGTCCATGATTCCTGACACAATATTTGTAAATGTCAAAGAATTAATTGAAGATGGAATTGATCTTGGTGGAAAATATCTTGACGTATCTAGAATTCCCGCATCAAAACAACTTGATGATGTTACAAGCTCATTATCTGTAATCATTGCACTACTCTCTAAAGAAGCTTCACAAGAAATTGTGCTTGATGGACTAGTTCCATTGTTTGTAAAACATGCAAAGTCTTTACCTGAGCTTGAACAAAAATTAACAGATGCATTTGCAACTGCATCAACAACTTCAAAATATAACAGAAACAGTACTAATATCTCAATTCGTTTACAATTAGGAACAGAGCCAAAAATAATCAATTCAATTATCAATGCATACAAAAACTACACAAAAATTACACCAGTTCCAAAAATTGGTCTAATAATAGATGTTGATAAAGGTAAGATAACTGATGTATCTCAAGCAGTGTCTGAAATAATTTCTATTGGCGGCAAAATAATGTTTGCTAAAGGTCAAACATCTAGCTATGGTATTACAAACGGATCTACAAAGATCTTAGGTCCACTCTCAATTACACTACAATCTGTTTCAATAAATCTTCCAAGATTGGCATTTGAATCAAACAAAGATGAAACTTACTTTAGAGCAAGACTAGCATTACTAATGAAACCTGCACTAGCTTCAATGGCATTAAGAAAGAAAGAAATTTCAGATCTTACAAGAAGGGGGCTAAATCCAATTCTTGCAAAGAATACTCAATACATGCAAAGAAGTTCTGTCTCTCTAGTTGTAAACCTAGTTGGACTCAAAGAAGCAGTTTTCAATATACTGGGATTCCAAGACAATAAAGAAGGACGGGATATTCTTCACAAAGTCATTGAAACCGCAGTTGATGTGGGTGCCAAAAAAGGCAAAGAGTTAGGCGATACAGTAGCTATTTCCATGACTGAAACTGAGGGTTCTCCTCGTTTTGCAACTCTGGATGGTGAAAAATATGGTAAAAACTCGTCCCTAAACTCAATGGAGGCTGATTTCTATTCTCAAGGTATAGTGCTTAAAGCATCTGAAGTCTCTGATTACACTGCCAAGAGTGAGCCTATTGTTGAATGCAACAAACTCTCAAAATTACTCAACGGTGGATTGCTTGTAACATTAGAAATTGATAATAATGCAAATATTGAGGAAATCAAAAAATCAATTGAGAAGACTGCAGAACTTACTCCTTCTTTTAGACTTGTTAGACACACTTCGATTTGTGGTGAGTGTGGATTCAAGGATGAACCATTTGAAGACAAGTGTCCCAAATGTAAGTCGCCTTATGTTGTCTGAAATTCGTAAATGAAAAACTAGTTACGATCATTTTTTAGACATTGCGATCATCGCTACTTCCAATAAACATCAAGCCGGTATGAACTTCATAGTAGTGGTGTTAAAAATATTGACTCAATAACGGGACAAGATCAAAACTTTTCGAGCACACAAGTTATATCCACATTAATTCTAACTATGGCGGGGAGATTATAATGGACAATTCACAAATAGAAAATACGATCAATGAGATCCGTAAGCGCAGTGGCGCAGTAACGGCTTTCAATAAAAATAAAATTTCAAATGCCATATTTAGGGCATTGGCAGCCACCTCCAAAGCCGATCGTGGCGTAGCCGACAAACTAGCAGATGATGTAGTTAACAAGCTAGTTGAGCAAGGATTTACAAGATCCAAAGCACCTACGGTTGAAGATATTCAAGATATTGTAGAATCGACTTTGATTGATAGTGGTAATAGTGATATCGCAAAAGCTTACATCGTTTACAGACACGAAAGAAGAAAATTAAGAGAAGAAAAAATGAAGGTCTTAAATCTTAAAGCACTAGATCCGGTTTCTAAGAAATTTGATTTGAATTGTCTAAGAGTGCTAGCATCAAGATATCTTTTCAGAAATTCAAAAAATGAGATTATCGAATCACCAACTCAAATGTTTGAAAGAGTTGCAATTCTAGTTGGAATTGGAGATATTCTATATGATGCACAAATATTTGATAAATCAGGAAATTCCAAACAAGATATAGATGAAGCAAAATCTTATCTTGAAAAACTAGATGCCTTTGATTATAAATTCAAAGTAGGAGATTATTTCTTCAACAAATGGCATTTTAGATCTCTAATTACTCACTATGTGACACTTGCAGACAAGAGTCAAATGAAAGTAAGTTTCAAAGATCTATTGACATTACTAGCAGGAAAAAAACTTGATAGTTATGCAGACAAAATTACAGAGTACTTTAACATGATGACTGCACAAGATTTCCTACCAAACTCACCAACAATGATGAATGCTGGTGGAAGATTAGGACAACTCTCAGCATGCTTTGTACTTGGAATGGAAGACGGTATGGAAGAAATCATGAAATCTACCTCTGATGCCGCATTAATCTTCAAATCTGGTGGTGGAGTTGGAATCAACTACTCTAATCTTCGTGAAGAAGGTGACATTGTTGCATCAACATCTGGTGTTGCATCTGGCCCTGTATCTTTCATGAATATCATCAATACTGTCACTGAAGTTGTAAAACAAGGTGGAAAAAGACGTGGTGCAAACATGGGAATCATTGAATCATGGCATCCTGATGTTGAAAAATTCATCACAAACAAAACAGAAGCCGGCGTTTTAGAAAATTTCAATGTAAGCGTTGGAATCTGGGAAGACTTTTGGCATGCCCTTGTCAACACTACTGATGGTAACTATGTTTTGCGTAGTCCACGTGACAAAAAACCTGTAAAAGAAATTAATGCACATCAACTAATTGATCTAATTGCATTATCTGCATGGAAAAGCGCAGAGCCTGGTTTGATCTTCTTTGATCAAATTAACAAATACAATGTATTTGCTAAAGCAAGAAAAGCACCACTTAGAGCTACAAACCCATGTGGTGAACAAAGTCTCTATCCATACGAATCATGCAACTTGGGTTCTATCAATCTGGTAAATCTTGCAAAAAGACAAGCAGATGGATCTTACGAGTTTGATTGGCAAGGATATGAAGAGATAATCAGAAAGACGACAAGATTCTTGGATAACATCATTGATGTCAATACTTATCCAGTTCCAGAAATTAGTGTAGCCTCAAAAGAGTCTAGAAGAATTGGACTTGGAGTGATGGGCGTAGCTGATCTGTTGTACAAATTAAAAATTCCATACAACTCTAAAGAAGGTTATGAACTACAATCAAAACTATCTGAAGCACTAACATACTATTCCATGGAAGAAAGTGTCTCGCTTGCAAGATCTCGTGGTGAATTCCCACTTTGTTCAAAGACAGAATATCCTGAAGGAAAGATTCCTGTATCTGGATATTATGAGAAACCAAAAGAATCACATTCCTATGAATGGGATTCATTGATTGCAGAAATTAAAAAACACGGTATTAGAAATGTCTTGACTACCACCGTAGCACCAACTGGAACGCTGTCTATGATTGCAGACTGTTCAAACGGAATGGAACCTGCATTTGCTTTAGTGTTTGAGAAGAGAGTCACTGTTGGAAGATTCTTTTATACAAACAAGATTCTTGAGGAAGCTCTTAAAGCAGAAGGTCTCTACACTGATGAAATTCTTGAAAAGATTGCAGACAACTATGGTTCATTGAAAGGATTGGAAGAAATCCCACAATGGATGCAAGATGTCTTTGTTACAGCAATGGATATTCATTGGACTGATCATCTTATGGCCCAAGGTGTATGGCAAGATTGGATTGGAAATGCAATTGCAAAAACAATCAACATGCCATATGATGTAACAGTTGAAGATGTAAAATCTGCATATCTATTAGCTCATGAAATCGGGCTAAAAGGAATGACCGTTTACCGTGATGGTTCTAGACACAAACAAGTTCTTCACATGACAAGTGATAGTGCAACAAAGACATTTGAGGTAAGACCAAGTGAATACATGACTTCTTACATCGCTGCAAATATCACAAACCCCTACATCAAAGCTCAAGTTGGTGCATCCCTTGCATTAAAGATGCATGATGAAGAAATCACAATCGAATCTCCAAAACACGACGAGATCTCCGAAGATCGTCTTTGTCCAACATGTAAAAACAATCTAGTCTTTGTCGAAGGTTGTAGTATCTGCATTGAATGTGGATACAGTGGTTGTACTTCTGGATAAGTAACAGAATCGCAACTTTTTTACTTTCTTTTATTTTCCAATCATATCATGGATAAGAAAATTTTAGGCGTGATTTTAGGCGTGGCAACAGGCATTGCCATCATTTCCTCGGTTTTATTCATGTCAACTTTAGATACTACAATTAAAACTAATGAAAAAATTGGTCTTGTGATTAACACTCCAAATAACTCAATTACATTACAAAACTTGGACGAAATTTATTCTGAAGCATCAAGTACTGGAATTGGCAGAAGTAACGTCTATCTTTTCTGGAATCTCGTTGAACCAGTACGAGGAGAATATGATTGGCAACAATCTGACGTGTTGATGAGTTTTAATAAAAAAAATAATCTAAAAACTACTCTGTACTTTTCCATAATTAATGGCGAAACCCTTGGACCTTTCCCAAATTGGATTGGAAAACCACCCCTAAATTCTATTGGTGAAGACAGAGTTGTTAGCGTCCTTGATGCAGTATTATCAAGGTATGATGTTGTAGATACTGTCATACTTGCTGGCCAAACAGAATCTCATTTTAGATTCTATGAACAAAACATTCCTGTCTATAAAGAACTATTCAACGGAGTCTATGAAAAAATCAAAGAAAAACATCCTGATGTGAAAATAGGAAATGCGTTTTCTTTAGATCAGGTTTTAAATAAAAATCTGCGATATGTTGTCACTGATTTAGCAATTGGAGATTTTGTTGCGTTCTCTTATTCTCCGGTAGATACTCTAAATGACATTGTAAAAACTCCAGAGCAGGCAAAAGAAGAATTGCAACAAGTATTTGATTTGGCAGGTGACAAAAAAGTAGGAATTTTTGAAATTAGTTGGAGTACCTCTGATTTTGTTGGTGGAAGTGAAACACAACAAACAGAATTTCTAGAAAAATCCTTTGAATTTTACGCTGAAAATGAACCACAAATCGAATTTTTTACCTGGTATAGGCAGTATGACAGACCTGAAGGAACTTGTATAGTTGAAGCACCAATAATTGGAGATGACACTCTTACAGTAGGAGGTTCTGGTTTTGGAAGCAGTGAACATGTAGCTGAAAGACTAAGTCATTACATTTGTAATGCAGGTATGATAAACAATGATGGTAATCCTAAATCTAGTTGGAATGAATTTAAGAAGCAAATTAAAATGATCAACTAATGATTTCTTTAATCTTAGCAGAGTCTTCATTAGAGATTGTTCCATCTGAATTAAAACATCATCCATCAGTAATTTCACATGCAAGAAAGCTTGGAAAAAATCCATCAGAAATTTTATTGGATAATTCATGGCATTTTGCTGCTATGAAAGGAATCGAAAATGAAATGAAACGAGGACGACCTGATCTAGTACATTTCTCAATACTTGAATCTACAACCATTCCATTATATTTTAAAAATAAGATGAAACTTTATGTTCACACCATAGATAACAAAGTAATCTCTTTTGGAGAACATGTCCACATTCCTAAATCATATCACAGGTTCGAAGGAGTCATAGAAAAATTATATCAAGAAAAAACAATCACGACAAATAATGATGTCTTGTTGGAACTCAAAGAAATGACATTTCATGAATTACTTGATGAGATTAATCCATCAAAAGTACTTGGTTTTTCTACAAAAGGCAATAAGAGTACATATGAAAAAATTGCAAAAGAGATTCCAGATAACACTTGTATTGTAATCGGAGGATTTCAAAAAGGACATTTTTCTGATTCTGTTAAAAGTAACATAACCGATCTTTATTCTGTTGGTGATGAATCATTTGAAGGACATGTTGTGGTTGCAAGAATGCTATATGAGTATGAAAAAACCATTTTTATGTAGGAAATAAAATTTGCACGTTATTGCAGTCATAGTATAGCCTGGTTAGTATTCGGGGTTTCCAACCCTGTGACGCGGGTTCGAATCCCGCTGACTGCATTTTTCAATCCTAATGAGAACCAATTTTTAGGTGCAGTTTTAGATAATACTGTGAAACCTACTGCAAGAAAAATTGCAATGGAAAGAATGCATATTCTTATTGAAAATGCAATTACTAATG
>PFRJ01000028.1 GCA_002788515.1 Nitrosopumilales archaeon CG_4_9_14_0_2_um_filter_34_16
CTCAGAGATTGCACATTTCTTCCAAGTGTACAAAGATTTGGAAGGCAAAAAAGTTGAAATCATAGGATGGAAATCAGCAACGGAAGCTAAAACAGTAATAATTGAATCAATAAAGAGATACAAAGATACTTTGAAAAAATACTGACATGTCAAAACAATGTGAACATTTCTTGCAAGCAAGAGACGTATCTCAAAATACAAAAAGCTGTGAAGAGTGTGAAAAAGAACATCTTCCAGTTGTTGCACTTAGAATGTGTCTGACATGTGGCCATGTTGGTTGCTGTGATTCATCAGTTGGAAAGCACGCCACAAAACATTTTGAAGAAACAGGACATCCTGTAATGAAAGCAGTGCCAGAAAATATTTGGAAGTGGTGCTACATTCATGAAGAATATTACTAGGGATAATAGTTATTCAAAAAATATTTTCTGTAATCTAATCGTAGACCATTAGGCCTTTTTCTTCAAGCAAAGCATGAATTTGGTTGACAGAGCGATGAACATCTTTTTCAAGTTTAGCGCCAACACATACGAGTTTTCCTGATGCAAAAATCAGAATCACTGTTTTTGGATCAAGCATTCTGTGAATTAAACCAGGGAATTGTTCTGGCTCATACATGCTTCTAGGAAGAGTTCTTGCTGCTTGCTCCAAGTTTACTTTACCTCCAAGGTTAATTGAAGACACAATGTTTTGAATTGAAACTATAGGGTCATTTTTTATTTTGATTTTGCCTTTTCGTAATATTTTTACTACTTCAAACACAGCAGTTTCTGCCAGCTCTTGTGATTTGGCACCAGTGCAGACCATCTTTCCAGAGCCAAAAAGCAATGTTGCAGTTTTAGGATTCTTTAACCTAAACACAGCACCTGGGAATTGTTCTGGATGATATTCAACTGCAGGGAATTTTTTAGTGATATCTACGAGGTCTAATTTTTGTTCAATTGTGGCAGAAGCTACGACGTTAACTATTGCAATTATGGGCTTTGTTTGAGTCATCTTATTTTCCTCCCAGCATGTCCATATTTTGGTCTAATCGTAAGCCTTTGTATCTATTTCTAATTGTTACTTCAGTGACATTTGCAGCCTCTGCAATGTCTCGCTGAGTCTTATCCTCACCGTTTTTCACACATGACAAGTATAGTGCTGCAGCTGCCAATCCCATTGGATCTTTTCCTGCAGATTCCTCATGTTCTTGTGCATCTTTTAGTACTTTGACTGCAAATCGTTTTGTCTTTTCTGTAATTCCAATAGAGCTTGCAATTCTTGCCACACATTGAACTGGATCAACTACTGGCATTTTCAATTCTAATTCTTGATGTAAGATTCTATAACATCTTGAGATATCTTTTTTCTTGATGTTACCTGCATCAGAAACGTCTTTTAGAGTTCTAGGTGTTTCAGTGTCTCGGCATGCAGCATAAAGAGATGCAGCGATTAATGCAGAAATAGAACGGCCTTTGACGAGTCCTTTCTCCAGTGCTTTTCTGTAAATATATGACGCCTTTTCTATTACAGCGTCTGAAAGCGAAAGTTTGTCTTTTAATGTAGATAATTCACTTAGTGCTTGTCTGAGATTTTTGTCAGATGATGCATTGACTTTACTTCTACTATCCCAAGTTCTCAGCCTTTCAATTGTACTTTTCATTGTAGATGTGAGTGGTTTTCCAGAAGAGTCCTTGTTCATCGGACTGATAATAGTTGCTAGTCCTCTGTCATGCATTGCAAGTGATGTCGGAGCCCCAGTTCTAGTAGGATCAGCCCCCCCTTCTTTAGAAAACGATCTCCATTCAGGTCCAGAATCTTGCAATGTTTCAGAAATAACAAAACCGCATTTTCCACAAAATCTTTCTCCAGTGACATTATCAGTCAACATAGATTTTTTCCCACAACGACCGCATGTGGAATCTGCGTTAATCATTTCTAGAACCAAAGGTAATTACCAATATTGCATGGTGGAATTACTATATGAACCGATTTATTTTGGATTTTTTGGAGAAAATGAGCCTAATTGGCAAAAACAATCCATAGGACAAAGGAAATTCTAGGCACAACAAACCAGATATTGATTTTTTAATAGTCACAAAACAGCGAAAATAGATGCCAGAATATCAATTAGGCAAATGGGATTTAACAGAATTAGTAAAAAACCCAAAAAGTCCTGCTTTTCAAAAACAAATTCAAGAATTAGAAAAACAGGCATTAAAGTTTGAAAAAATCAAATCAAAACTAGATCCTAAAATGTCATCTAAACAATTCATGAACATAATACAACAAGTTGAAGAAATTTCAGAAAACATGAGTAAGATTGGAGGTTATGCATCATTAGCATATTCATCAGACACACAATCAGATGAAGCCACATCCTTAATGACAAAGATGTCAAAGTTGGGATCTGAGATTTCAAACAAGATTTTGTTTTTTGATTTATGGTGGAAAACACAAGTTGATGAAAAAAATGCAAAAAGGCTCATGGCAAATGCAGGAGAGATTACAGAATATCTTTCTCACAAAAGACTATTTGCAAAATATGCGCTTAGTGAACCTGAAGAGCGAATCATAAACACATTAGATGTAACTGGAATATCTGCACTGGTAAAATTGTATGATAAAATTACTAATGCCTTTGAATACAAAATGAAGGTTGGAAATAAATCCAAAGTAATGACAAGAGAAGAGATTACAAATTATGTTAGAAGTACGAATCCAAAAATTCGTGAGACAGCATATAAAACAATTCTTACAAAATATTTCGATAATAAAGGAGTAGTAGGAGAGATTTATCAAAATATTGTTCTTAACTGGAAAGATGAAGGCATAGAAATTCGCGGATACAAATCGCCAATATCAATGAGAAACATTGGAAACGATATAGACGATAAAACCATCGATTCTCTGCTTTCAGTGTGTAAGAAAAACTCACCTGTTTTTCAGAAATTCTTTGTTCAAAAAGCAAAAATGCTGAAAATGAAAAAATTAAGAAGGTACGACTTGTATGCCCCAGCAACAGCCAACATCAAAGAAAAAAATTATTCGTATAACAACTCGGTAAAACTGGTTTTTGAGTCACTTGGGAAATTCAGTGACAAACTAGAAGAACATGCTAGAAAAGTATTCAACGAAAACCATATCGATTCAGAGATAAGACAAGGTAAAAGAGACGGAGCGTTCTGTAGTACACTTACCCCAAAAATTACGCCATTTGTGCTAGTGAATTTTACTGGAAAATCAAGAGACGTCTTTACGTTGGCTCATGAGTTAGGTCATGCAGTTCACAGTCAAGCAGCACAAGACAGATCAATTCTTGTTCAAGACGCACCACTACCTTTAGCTGAGACAGCATCTACATTTTCAGAATTATTATTGTATGACAATTTATCAGATAAAATTTCAGATGATGAAAAAAGGATAATGTTATCTGAAAAAATTGATGACCTGTATGCTACAATTCTAAGGCAATCATTTTTTACAATATTTGAAGTCGACGCTCATAAACAAATTGGAGAAGGCACCACAATAGATGAAATATCAAAAACATATCTACAAAATCTCAAAGTACAGTTTGGAAATTCTGTCAGTTTAACAGACGATTTTGCAATCGAATGGAGTTGTATTCCTCACTTTTACCATACTCCGTTTTACTGTTATGCATATTCCTTTGGAAACTTGCTTGCATTATCACTATTTCAAAGATATAAAAAAGAAGGAAAAGACTTTGTTCCGTCATACATTAACATTCTTGCAGCTGGAGGATCTAAGAAACCAGAAAAACTTCTCTTAGAATATGGATTTGATATAACATCTCCTAAATTCTGGCAAGAGGGTTTTGATTATATCAAAAAACAAGTAAACACACTTGCATCACTAGATTGAATTTTTGAATAAATGGGGCTGGCAGTCCAACGCATGGACTGCCAGCTTGTTCCCCGAACGGTTTGAATTCGATGTCAAATAAAAGACATCAATAATCTGATTTAAACGTTTGAAATTATTTGAAACTAAATTTCTTGGGTTTAATCTTTCTGAGAGTACCAGCTAAAATCCCAATAGAGATGCCTAACTGGTAAAGCAAGTATAACAAAACCTCAAAAGAACTAGGGGTGAGATCCGTGAATCTGCTTACAGCAGTCAATATTAGTAAAAGTGTGCTAAAAAAGAAAACAAAGACCTTGGTTACGCCATTAATATGAGTAAATTTCAACATGACAAAACTCATGACAGTGACAGATATTGCCAATACGGTCAGAAATCCAGTGTTCATTCCAAAAATCAAAAAAAGTGATGAAAATATTTCATCAGAGCTAATTACAGGCAAATTAAACAGATCAATTTTTTCAGGAGATTCAAAACGTGGAACACTCAAAACCGCATTAATCAGAAACAATACAAACAAAGTTATGGAGACAGTCTTGACATGAGTTTGCAAACGTGGGAATCTTACAAGTATTGCCCTACCAAGAATTATTCCTTGAAACAAGCCAATACCGAAAGCACTCAGTATCGCAATCAGTTGGATTACAGGATGTAAGAAAATATCAACTGGAAATGGGAGTAATGCCAATGTTATCAAATATCGGTTCTAATGAGAATATTAGTTAGTAGATAATCTAGTTTTGCCATAAAGTAAAAAATACTCAATTGGATAATCCATAGTGAACAAAAAAGGAGTAAATTTAATAATTTCAATTTTAGAGAAACAACCTATGCAAGAAAAGATACTTTGTTTGGCATTAATCATGTTGATTGGAGTTACAACTAGTCTTGCATACTCTCAGGAAATAAAACATGCGACATTTCAAGAGACAGCACAAATCATCATAGATCAGAGCATATCTCAGAATGTAACAGCATCCATCACACTACAAAGTACTAGCATTCAAGAAATAAAAATTCCAGCAGAATTAGATCAAGAAGTAAGGGACAACAAAAGAATAGCTGCAATAATTTTTACGAATCAAGATCAGTGTGTTTTAGGAGTGGTAAATGAGTCATGTATCATGATTAACGTGACAAGGGATCCGGCAGACAAAGGAATTATTGCTATTCAGAATTCTACAAAAGAAATTGCCAATTTGTACATAGACAAACTCAATCAAGTATTTGACACAAATGCCAAACTTCATTCAGTATTCATACACAGTGATGGCAAATCAAATGAGGCATTAGAGACCTCAGGAATAATTTCTGGAAGAGGAATGATTTCAGCAGTATACACATTACCAATGGAAGACACAGACTCTATGTATGAGAAAATTTCAGCCATTCTCATCCCTAAATCAATTAGAGATAGAGGCGGATTCTACGATGTAGCTAAAAATTTATCATCAGAGAATAATGCAAAAATGACATTCTCATGGATTCCATTGGATTCCAAATCACTTTTTCAGTTGAAACTATCAGTTGACTATCCAAACAGTGCATCCATAAGTTCAGAGATAGACCCCTTGAAATTTCTCAAAGTCGAAGAGTTGAAAAGATCAAAATATTTTGATTCTGGATTTTATCCATTGAATTCAATAATTCAGGTGGTAGTATTATCTTCTGAGAATACCAATGTTTCAGATGTTAAAGGAAACATCGTTCCAACACAAATCATCAACGATGAAAAAATTCCAATTGAAATAACAGAACAAGGATGGATTTTTGATCCTGAAGAAGGCCAAAGAATCCAAGGAAAATACATTTTTGGTGAAAAAACATCAGTGAATAAGGAAGAATTAAAATTTTCATTGGGAGGGGAGAATCTTCAACATGTAAAACAAGAATTTGATGAATCAGTTATAGTAGCGATAATCATAACAATAGTAGCAATTGCAGCTGCAGTATTTTATCTTAAAGGATATAAAAAATAATCATACCAAAAGAACAGCCGCTGCAAAAACAGTTGTCCATTTTCCATCTTTGTCACCCTTAGAGGATTGTGTAATATTGTGCGTGTTGTAAATTTCACCTGAAATTTTCCACTGCTGTCTCTTTTCATCCCAGTTTTTATCAGCATCAAAAGGAATACCTAATGAGGAAGCCAACATTTGTGCTGCAATATCTTCAGCGTAATCACCAGCTTGAATTTCATTTTGCCCAAATGATTCATACTCTGAAAGATAGCCGTATCGAGTCTTGTCTTTTGGTTGTGCAAGTCCAACAGATGCAGAACACACTCTATGTGGCTCATTAGTTTGATTCTTTGAATAAATAGTAAACAAGATTTGTCCAGGTTTAATTTTTTTCAGACCATCTTTTCTTGAGATCAATTTTGCATTTGGTGGAAATATGCTGGAAATCAAAACAAGGTTTGTTCCTGCAATGCCAGCATCTCTTAGAGCATATTCAAAACTAGTCAATCTATCTTCATGAACACCCTTACCCTTTGTAAGGAATAGATTTTTTGCGATTAGATCCAGCATTTCTGAATTGATGAAAGATTGTTATTATTTATACTTTAATTGGGATTGTGTATTTTCAAAATGCAGAAAAAAATCTAATCAGATTTTCTTTTTTTCTTTCTCTTGTCTGGAGTGGTTTGCGTTTGTGTCAAAAGGAGAAACGTAAAGAATGCACCCAATCCAATATTAATAACACCCAAAAATGTGATCATCAGTGTTGCTCCTCCGGATGCAACAGTTAATCCAATAACGATTCCCAATGTTCCGGTTGCATAAAACATCATCATCAAAACCTTGACTCTAGTTGGTTCGATGTATCTCATAACAGATATCAAAATACGGGATTATTATAAACTGACGGTAAATTCAACTAATGTAGGTAAAAACAGTTTTCGTCGGATCACAGGCAACACTTTAAACCGTCAAAAATTTCATAGTACTTCGTGCCAATGTAGCTCAGCCTGGTTAGAGCGGCTGATTTGTAATCAGCAGGTCGTGGGTTCGGATCCCGTCATTGGCTCTTTAATTTTTAAAAAAACATGATAAAGATTTGGCAATACGAATAAGTATACTAGATTAAAAGTAAACAAAATGAGCTCTGACGAATCAGAATCTATTCAAAACAACAAAAATTCACAAACCAAGAAAGCATCATTTAAGGGGATAATCATTGGTGTGATCATACTAGTTGGAGTTGCGTCATTCTTTGCAGGATCGTATACATCTAATCTAAATTCAAACCAAATATCTCAAGAGGATCTTGATGAAGCCATTGCCAAACTTGAATTAAAAATATTACAGAATCAACTACCTACAAAACAAGCATCACCACCAGTAGAAATTTCAGTAGACAATGATCCTGTTATCGGGAATCCGGATGCACCAATTACAATAATCGAATTTTCAGATTTTCAGTGTCCATTTTGTGCAAGATTCTATACTCAAACATTACCATTAATTCTTGAAGAGTATGTTGAACAAGGCAAGGTAAAACTGGTATTCAGAGATTTCCCAATTCAAAGTATTCATCCAAATGCATTACCTGCATCAGTGGCAGCAGAATGTGCAAATGATCAAAACAAATTCAGAGAAATGCACGATATATTATTTGAAAAACAAAATGAATGGAACAAGTTAGAAACGGTAGATGCATTGTCGATGTTTAGTCAATATGCTGCAAACATGCAATTAGATCAAGGTATTTTTGAATCCTGTCTAACTAGCGGAAAACATATTGCAGAAATTCAAAAGGATCTCAATGATGGAAGAGATTATGGAGTAACAGGAACGCCTGGGTTCTTCGTAGGAAATGAAAAAATAGGATTTACTGAATTAAAAGGAGCCCAGCCATTTGATAGTTTTAAAAAAATTATTGATGCACAGTTAGATGCATAGAAAATAACAAGCGTTTATTAGACCTCTATTGAAATTTTAATCATCGGAATAATGACGAGTGGGCAATGAGCTTTTTCGTCATTGCTTTAAGAGAAGAAAACAAAAATGACAAAATTTCAAGAATTAGGATTAAACGAGAACATACTGAAAGGTATTACAGAACAGGGTTTTGAAGAAGCTTTTGCAATTCAAGAGGCAGTAATTCCAGTATTACTTTCAGGAAGAGATGTTGTAGGACAAGCACATACAGGTTCAGGAAAAACTGCAGCATTTGCATTATCAATGTTACAAGAGATTCAACCAAAGAGAGGAATTCAAGGATTGATCATGGCTCCAACAAGAGAGCTTGCAATACAGATTAGTGAGGAAATCAAAAAATTCGGAAAATACACAGGAATTAGAATAGCTACAGTTTACGGAGGACAAGGTATGGGAATTCAATTAGATGCCCTACACAGAGGAGTAGAGATAGTTGTTGCAACACCTGGAAGATTAATAGATCATCTAAAAAGAGGATCAATAGAACTAAGAGACATTACCCATATTGTTCTAGATGAAGCAGATACAATGTTGGACATGGGCTTTGTTGACGATATTCAATTTATTTTAGATTTAGCACCTGAAGACAGAGTAATGTCATTATTTTCAGCAACAATGCCAACTGAAATTCTAAGACTCTCAGAAGACTATCTAAAAAATCCAAAACAATTTCTTTTGGATGCAGATGATCTTAGTGGAGAAGGAATAGATCAGTCATATCTAGTAATCAAGGACAGAGACAAATTCAAGTATCTAATTGATTTTATCAAGCCGATTAAGGGACAAAGTATCGTATTTTGTTCAACAAAATACAGAACACGGGATGTAGCAAAATTCCTGCATCAAGAAAAATTCAATGCAGTTGCCATAGAAGGGGACATGTCACAACACAGAAGAGAGCAGTCTATGGGCAAGTTTAGAAGTGGAAAAGCAGACATTCTAGTTGCTACAGATGTAGCATCAAGAGGAATAGATGTTCCAAGAGTAGAATTAGTGATAAATTACGATGTTCCAAATCAAGAGATGGCATACTTTCACAGGATTGGAAGAACTGCAAGAGCTGGTGCACTAGGAAGAGCAATAACATTTGTATCATATTCATCTGTTGGAGATTGGAATCTCATTAAACGCCAAATCAAAGTACCACTTACAGATTTAAACCAAGAGATGGGAATTCAGATTTCTATTCCAGACCCACTGAAAAGACAAGCACCGTCAAGAAGATATGGAGGTCAATCAAGATCTAACTACTCCAGAGGAGGACGTTCTGGAGGATACGGAGGATCAGGTAGAGACAGAAATCCAAGAGACGACAGAGGTGGAGGAAGAAAAAGATATGGAGATAGAGACAGCAGCAGTGGCAACAGCTACGGCGGACGTAGCAGATGGTAACACTGTAAAACTTAAAGGTTTGAACTTCATTAATTAATTTAAGATAATGCATAAAGGATTCATTTTGTTAAATTGTGATCTGGGAGCAGAGGAATACATTGTCGATGAACTAAAACAGATGCAAAAAATCAGTCACGCATATCTTACTTTTGGGGCATATGATGTAGTTGTGGAGATTCAAACAGAAACAGAAGCAGAATTTGGTAAAATAATTTCGGACGTCAGAAAGCTATCAAGGGTGGTAAGCACAATGACGCTAAACGTAATAGATCCCGAATAATTGTTATATGAGTAAAATTAGGATTTTTCAAATTGCAGCAAATTGATTATGAAGGAACAGTGTGGGTACTAAATTACAATAATCCAGAGCCATTGTTAAATCATGCAATTCACATGCTGGAAAGGCATGGCGTAAAACGCGAAGACATGACAATCACAGAGACGCCCATTGCAAAAGTAGGCTCAATAGTAGTAGAAATTTGGCCATATGAGTTGGTGATAGGTAGAGTTAGAACAACTCGCAATGATTCGTTTATCAGCGGTACAGAATTTAAAATCGAATTAAAGCTAGACGAAAACGGGAATTACATAGATTATCTTTGAAAAAAAATAAAATTCAAAACATTGCAATTGGAATCATAGCTGTAGCAATCATAGTGCTAATTATATCATACAATTATTCAACAGAACAGACTAAACAAAAAGGATTAAAATTTGGAAATGAGTTGGCACAGATTCAACAAGATGTGGCAGCATTACAAACCAAATTCTATTCTGAAAAAACAAAATTGGATGAAGGAGACATTACAAAAGAAGAATTACTAAAATATTATGATGAACACATACAAAAATTCGAAGAAATAATTTCCAGATACGACAAATTGACACCACCAGAGTTATTCCAAAGCTCCGTAGATTTATTCAAAATTTCAGCTGAAACTCAGTTAAAAAGCGATATAGAATTTATCAGTTGGATTACAACAGGAGATGAAGCTGCCAAAATACGATCAGATACGCAAATTCAAGAAGCTTATGAATATGAAAATTTGGGATTAATGGAGTTTCAATCAGCAAAAACCGGCATAAAGAATTATGATGAACCAGAAAAATTCTTAGCACCAGATAACACAATTAAACAAAAAGTTATTCAGATTTCAGAGAATATGAAAAGTAAATGTGATGTAGAATACAAAAATGAATCAGGCGAATTTAATTCAGATCAAACAGAAATAGAGTGGTTCAATTGTTTTAACGAGGCTGAAAAATGGAAAAAAGACCATTTACCTTAGATAAAAGATCATAAATCACAGCAAACCTGATTTTTGTAATAAATCAAAAGTTGTAAAAAGTTCTTCTTGTAGTGAAGTTGCTGCAAGAGGAATGGGTTTTGAAAAGATTATGGGAAATGTAATTGTAAGCATATCTTGATCAGTGTGAGAAATTCTGATAGAGTGAACTTGACGATTAGTTTCAGATAAGAATTTTTTCCATTTTTGCAAGTGTGTATTTACTCTAATTACTTGTTCTTCGACATTAGTCAAAGTGGTATCAAGATCAGTGTCAAATAAACCAAATTTAACCAAGGGAACCATTACCACTCCGCCTAAAACAGGATCATGATTTTTTAGCATTGATGTAATAATTTCCTCAGTATTTTCTTTTGGAAAGACATCACCGTAATCAGGATCAAAATATCCTGCAATGAGTTTTTTCGAATCATAGATTCGAAAATAACCCTCATCTAATTCTAATTTCCACAA
>PFRJ01000064.1 GCA_002788515.1 Nitrosopumilales archaeon CG_4_9_14_0_2_um_filter_34_16
CCCTTGGCTCACCGGTTATGAGCCGGTTACTCTACCAAGCTGAGTTACGGGCCCCAAGCAGGTAAATTTTTTCTCAGGTTTAAAATGTTATGACTAACAATATTCTTCATAGCAGCTATCAAGCAACAAGTTCTGTGCAGAAATTGACTTGTCTGCAATTTCTATCAAGCTGTTAGAGTCCACTGAAGATTTCTCCAGAATGTTTCTCCAAGATGCGGCATGTCTTATGTCAGCTTCTGTATGAAGTTTAAAATATTCAGTGGCATTATCGCTTGTAATTCCATAGAATTCTGCCAATCCATCTAGCTTTGTTTGACTAATTTTTGGAATTTCTTTTTCAAAGGCATACATCGCACATGCTCCGCCATCAAATGTAGTCATCAATGAATTCAAGTCATATACTGCTTTACGAGTTTTAGCTGTTCCAGAATATGAAAGGAGTTCATCTTCGGATATTCCAAGTTCGCCAGCAAAAGCAATCCAAGGTTTTACATGTTCAGACTCTTCTCGTTGATTTTCAACTAACTCATTAATTACAGAATCAGGGGATTTTTCGATTATAGGAGTCATAAAAGATGGAACCGCTTTTACAAGTTGAAAATATTCTTTAGAGTAACCTGCAAGAGATTCTTGTGTTAATTTTCCATCAGACCACATTTGGTAAAATGGGTGTTTTAGTAAACTTCTTTCCTCAATCATTTCATCAATTTTTTTTATTATACTCATGAATCATCTCCAATATCGCCAATAAAAAAATCTTTGTGGTTTACAAAAGATTTTATGGTCAAAATACAGAATTTTCATGGGTTCCAGTGGTGTAGACCGGTCAAGCATACTGCCCTTTCAAGGCAGTGATCCCGGGTTCAAAATCAAACGATGAAAATCCCGGCTGGAGCACCAAGATTTATTTACTAATGGAAAAGTTTTTTGATCAGGCTCATCTTGGACAGGAAAAATATCGAGATTAATCCTTTACTTGAAACATATGGAAAGTATATTGCAAGAATTGATCAAGCTTTAGAAGACGAGCTTTCAATATATTCAGAATCTGAGTTTATCGAGCCATTAAAGTATTCTTTAGACGGAGGCAAGCGAATTAGACCCATTATTTTGAATTTAGCTGCTGAGAGTGTGGGTAAAATTGACGAAAACATACTTGCAGCATCATGTGCAGTAGAATTTCTACACATGGAATCAATCATTCATGACGATATTATCGACAATGAGACAATGAGAAGACAAAAGGATCCATTTCATATCAAGTATGGGTACAACACTAGCGTGCTTACGGGGGATTTTGTTTTAGGGTTAATTCTTGCCATATCATCAAGATTAGACAATGCCAGGATAACAAAAGATTTGGCAACTACTGCAATGCTGATGAGCGAAGGAGAGATGATCGAGAATAGATTGGAAAACAGTGAAGATGTCACATTTGATGATTATCTTAAAGTGATTGAATACAAAACAGCTACGGCATTTGAGGTTGCAGCTAGGGCAGGTGCAATCATTGCAAATGGAACAGAAGAACAAATTGAAGCATTGACTGAATATGGAAAAAACATTGGAATAGCATATCAAATCAGAGATGATTTGTTGGATTGGAAAAATGAAGATAAGCTATTCAACCTACTAATCAAGAAAAGTTCCGATCCAAGAGATGTTTTCAATAAAATGGAAGAGTTGTTAAAAGAATATTCAGAAAAAGCAAGAGCTGGATTGAGAAAGATTCCAGATAATGATGCAAAGATGAATCTAGATAATTTAATTAAGTTTACTTCGTTTAAGGCATAAGGCCTAAACTAATTACTGGTGTTGCAAATTCTACAAATTTGAGCAATGGTTCTGGATATACACCAAATCCTACCAAGAATATTGTTGAGAAAATCATTACAGCGATAATAGATTTTGGTTCTGCAATTCTCTTTTCAGTTTCACCCTCAAAGTACATCTTTCTTGTAAGCCAACCATAGTAAGCAAGGGATAATGCACTGTTAAGCACGCCTGCAATTGCAAGCCATGGTGCCCACCACAATGTAGAACTTGCATCTAATGCACTACCAAATAACATCAATTTACTCCAGAATCCTGAAAGTGGTGGTACACCAGCCAAGGCAAATAGTGCGATTACTAAACCTAATGCAGTGATAGGCATTCTTCTTCCTAGTCCTTGAAGTTTGTCAATGTGGGTTACAGCAAGTGTTGTAACAATGCCTGCAATTGCAATAAATGCGGCACCTTTCATTACTGCGTGATTCATAATTTGATACAAAGAACCTTGTAATCCAAGAGAACTGTGTGGTGCAACTGCAAGTCCAATCAAAATGTATCCGGCATGTGCGATACTTGAATATGCCAACATGCGAGAGATGTTCTTTTGCATGATTGCGGCAACATTTCCAATTGTCATAGTCATTACTGCAATGATTCCAAGAGCCAATGTCCAATCAAGATTAAGAACCACCATTCCAAGAACAACAATTCTAATTGTTGCGGCAAATCCTGCTTTCTTTGTTGCAGCAGCTAATAATGCAGTGATGGTTGGAGGAGCTCCGTCATAGGTATCTGGAAGCCATTGATGGAATGGTACTAGTCCCATTTTGAATCCAAATCCTGCAATAAACATACCTACAGAAAGTAGTGCCAGAGGCAATAATGAAGGATCAAGTGTTGAATAACCTTGAATTACTTCCCCAATGTTTGTAGAACCTGTTAATCCATAAGAAATTGAAATTCCATAAACAATGATTGCAGATGACAACGCACCAAATAAGAAATATTTCAAAGCGGCTTCATTTGAGCTTGGATTCTTTTTCATGTAACCAACCAAAATGTATGTTGGAATACTCATGAGTTCCCATGCAACAAATAACATTACTAAATCTGTAGAATATGCAACTAGAACCATACCAATAGTCGCAAGTAAGATTAACGAATAGTAAACAGCAGGAGAATTATGTTTTCTCATATAGTTAAAAGAGCCAACAGTGGTGAAGATAGCAACAATCAACATTGCGATTGCAAAGAACCCACCAAATGCATCATCTACAATAACATCATCAGAGAAAAGAGCAGATGCTGCGATATGATCATTGAGGAATTGGTATCCAACATAACCCATAGATACAATTAGTGCTGCAAATGCAATTACAGCATAAAATGAATTGGAGCCTTGTTCTTTTCTTGCAATGCTGATTATTGGAAGAAGAACTCCAACAGTTCCTAGAATTGCAATTAATACCAATGGAGTTGAAGTAATTTCTAACATTTCATCATTCTCCTATATCAACAATATCAGAACTACGAATAGTAATCCTGCTCCAAATACAAATAGATATGATTGTGAAACACCAGATTGAGTTCCTTGAATGACTCTAGCACTCCATCCAACTGCTTTTTGAACTCCAGCATTCATACCGTAATCAATAGCAGTCTTTTCAAAGTATCGAAATACTCCTCTTGCCAACCATAGTGGTGCCACCACAAAACACCAATAGATTATGGCGTTTAGATACCATCTGTTTAAGATAACTTTGTGAATTGAGTAAAAGAAGATATTTGAATTAACAAATTTCACAGGATCTACCCACCTTCCAATATAGAAGATGTAGCCTAGTCCGATACCTGTAGCAAATGCTACTAGTGATGAACCAAGTGCAACCGGATTGAGCCCTTGCAAGAATTCCGGTAAGATTGATGCTTCAGATGATACATGCTCAGTGTAAATACCAAATGAATGTTCAAGATATTCAGTAAACAAATGGTGTAGTCCTTCTTCTGTAGACAATCCAATAAGACCAATGCCGATTGTAAGTACTGCAAGAATGCCATATGGAACCCACATTGATAGTGAAGCTTCGTGAATGTGATGTCCTTCTTCTTCCATCTTTTCGATGTGTTTGCTCTTCTTTCCAAAGAAGACCAATCCAATCATTCTTGTTGTATAGAATGCAGTGATAACTGCAGTTAGTACAGCGATTACATAAAGTGGTAAAGCCCATTCATTTCCAGATGTATATACTGCTGCAAATATTGCATCCTTACTCCAGAAACCTGTTGTGATAAATGGTGCACCCATCAGACCAAGACCTGCTGCCCACATGAATGCATAAGTTTTCTTCATATGTTTTCTCAATCCACCCATATCGCTCATGAATCGAGAACCAACAATGTGTAACAATGAACCTGCTGCCATGAATAATGAAGCTTTGAACATTGCGTGAGAAATTAAATGGAAAAATCCTGCTGTATAACCATCAACATATTGATGAGATAGTCCTGCAACGCCCAAGGCCATCATCATGTAACCGATTTGAGAGCCAGTAGAATATGCAAGAACTTTCTTAATTTCATTATTAACCATACCTTGTGTTGCAAGCAATAATGCAGTAATTGCACCAACCCAGGCAACAATCTCAAAGAATTGATCAGCCATAATTCCTGCAGCAGCTAAAGCAAATACAAGTGGACCAATTCTTGCAACCAAGAATACACCTGCTTTTACCATTGTTGCTGCATGAATCAATGCAGAAACTGCAGTTGGACCAGTCATTGCTTCTAAGAGCCATTCATTTAGTGGGAATTGTGCTGACTTTCCTATAGCACCGCCAAACAGTAAAACAAATGCAGGAACTAGCAATCCCTGAGCAGCCATCGTAGTTGCCCATTCAGTTTCGTGCATTAGTTCTTTGAATCCAAATGTACCTGCAAACAAGAATATCAAAAGCATACCAGCAATCATCATCACATCACCGACTTTGGTCATGATGAATGCCTTCATTCCAGCATGTGTTGGAGCATAGTAATCTAACATTCCAAGAACTGTACGTCCTTCAACACCAACGTGATCTTTCTTTTTATCGCGATACCAAAAGCTAATCAGAGCATATGATGCAAGACCCACACCTTCCCAACCAAAGAAGACTTGGAGCAAGTTATCAGATAGTACAATTAACTGCATGGAACCAATAAAGAACATCATCCAGAACCAGAATCTTGTAATGTCTTTGTCACCTTTCATGTAACCAGTACTGTAAATCATGATGAGGAATGAAATCCAACCAACCACATTGGCCATTATTACTGATAATGGGTCAGCTAAGACACCGCCTTTCAGACCAATTGCTTCAATCCACATGATTTGCTTGTGAATTTCATGACCTTCAAGTGCCATTGGCAATAATGATGCTGCAGATAATGCACTCATCAAAGCAAATCCTACTGCAACATAACCAGTTGCATTCTTTGATATTTTACCAACTCCTGGCATAATCAAAGCTGCTGCAAATGGAAGAATCCAAACAAGCCATGCACTTAATGAACTTGCTTCAAATGGTAATCCGATAGCTTCTGTTGCCATAATCTAAACTCCCAACACTCCATTCATGTATGGAATAATTGTTTTCAAGAAAATATCTGGATAAATTCCAACCACGATTGAAAATCCTGCCAATACCATCATTGGTGCAGTCATGTACCAACTTCCTTCTTTCACATTTTCAAGATGTTCTGGAGTTTTTCCAAAGAACACACGTTTTAGCATCCAAAGCATGTAAGACATTGTAAGTACAGTTGCAACAAGACCTAAACCAAATGTTACTGCTCGAAGTGTTGAACCTTCTTCAATAGCAGTTTCTAATGCACCGTAAAAGAGAATCCACTCACCCATGAAGCCACTTGTTGGAGGAACTCCCATGATTGTTAATGCGCCAATAACGGCACATGTTGCAGTGATTGGCATCTTTCCTGCCAATCCTCCTAATTTGGAAATGCTTCTTGTTCCAACTTTAACAATGACAACACCAGCCATCATGAAGAGAATACCTTTTCCAATCCCGTGTGTGATATACATCATCTCTGCACCAGAAAGACCAAGTACAGACATTGAGCCGATTCCAAACAAAAGATATCCCATCTGACTTATACTAGAATAAGCAAGTAGGCGTTTCAAATCATCTTGCATCAGTGCCATTGCACCACCATAAATCATTGTAACAAGACCCCAGATATGGAACCAAATAGATAGTTCTGCAAATGTTAATGGCAAAAATTCTACAATTAATCTGAAAATACCATAAGCTCCGATTCCGATCATTGCTGGAGATAACAATGCACTGATTGGCGTAGGTGCTGAACCGTGGACGTATGGTAGCCAAACATGGAACAGAAAGACTGCCAGTTTAACACCTAGTCCAATTGAAATAGCAACAGCAGAATACATTGCAATATCTGCTGGAATTTCAGATTCTTTGATATCGGCAAAGTCAAAACTCCCAAGGGTCAAACCAATCATCAAAAATCCTAATAGTAAAACTACTGCACCTGCATGAGTCCAAAACAAGAACATTAAACCAATCTTTCTTCTTGGACCGTCACCCCAAAGAGCAACCAAAAAGAAACCAGGAATCAACATCACCTCAAAGAAGATATAAAATTCAATCAGATTAGTTGCAAGAACTGTTCCAAGCATTCCCATTGCAAATACAAGATACAGTGCAAAGTAAAGTCCAGATTTGGCATTTACATAATTTGAAAGAGATGATGATTCTACGATTGAAGTCTGTCCAGTTCCAGAGTGCACAATTTTTTGTTCTTCTTCAAATTGTTCATGGAATTTGTGAATCATGTATGGCTTTGAGTAAAGTGCCAAGATTGTAGATAGCACATAGATGATGATTGCAAATGGTGATGCTAATCCATCTAAGAGGAAACCAAACTCACCAAACTGTTCAGTCCATGGATAATGCTCCTCGACAGTTCCAGATAGTGCGGCATTAATTACAAGAATTGTAGTATACAGCAGAATTGCAAATGTAAACCACATTGCAGGAGTTGGCCCTACTTTTCTACCAATAATGTATGCTACTGGTGATAAAAGTAATGGCAAGAAAACTGCCTGTAATAACGCATACTCCATTATCCTTTCAAACTCCTAAAGTCTGCAATATCGACATTTTGATACATGCGATAAGCTACAATGATCAATGACAATCCAACTGCAACTTCAGCTGCAGCGATTGCAATGGAAAACAATGCCATAGTCTGACCACCACTGTGAGGTAAGAACCTACCAAATGCTACAAGATTTAGATTTGCAGCATTGATGATAATTTCAACTGCAAAGAGCATCCTGATAAAATTACGTTTAACTGCAAGACCGTAAATTCCTATGCCCAGCATAGCGACAGATACAAGTGTAAAATCAATTAGCTCGCTGGTCATTCTCCACATCCTCCCGTTTTGCTAAAACTAGTGCGCCAGTAACTGAACCTGCTAGAATTAATCCCATTAAAATTAATGCAGGCCAATAATACATTACAAAGTCAGTACCAATATCTCTAAAATCAGTAGCAGGTTCATCAGTTGTTATTGTCTTAATTCCTGAATCCAAAAACACTGCACCTAATGCTACCATTGTTACAAGCATCAAACCGATACCTGCAAATTTTCTTCTCTTGTCTTCGATTTTTTTGAAGATCAGTTCTCTTTTTACCAACATAACTGTGAACAAAATCAAAACAGCAATGGAACCGACATAAACTGCTAATTGAAACAATGCAACAAATGGTGCATCCAATAAAAAGAAGAATCCAGCAACTCCACCAAGAGTTCCCATCAAAGCAATAGAACCATAAATTAATGATCTTAATTCAAGGGCGGCAATTGCAGAGCCGATTGTGATTACAGTTAATGCAAGAAATACCGCATCAGCCATGAGTTGCACCTCTGTCAGAGATTTGTATTTCACTGTCTTGTGCTACGTACGGTTTTACCTGTAATTGAGCAGGAGTGTAAATCAGGCCTTCTTTTGAAAATGATGACAATTCATAATCATTAGTCATGTAAAGTGCATAAAATGGACATGCATCAACACAAAGACCACAGAAAACACATTTTCCATAGTCAATTTGGGGCATGATTGATTTCTTGTTTTGTTTCTGTTCTTCTGGAACTTTTACCATAGCAATTGCTTCTGCAACACCTTCACATGCAATTGAACATAATTGACATCCAGTACAGTGATCATGAAATAGCATATGACGTCCCTTTAATCCTGCAATTCCGACCCCAGTGGATGGATCAAACTGATACCCATCACCTACAAACTTTAGTTTTTCTTCAGGATAACGAAGTGTGAATCGCTTTACTGCAAGATGTTTGATTCCTGAATTTAATGCACGAATAATACCAGTTGCAGTTCCCATTATTGTAATCCTCCTGGTCCTAACACTCCAGCGTAAAGCAAGCCTAGTGCAATAAAGATGTTAACGAATGCCAATCCAATAAGTTTGGTCCAACCAAGATTCAACAGCATATCAATTCTGATTCTTGGGAAAACACCTCTTGGCAACAATATGAAAAATATTACTGCAACTGTTTTCAGAACAAACCAAAGTGCACCATTAAGCATCTCTTGTGTGAATAATGGGAGTCCAGGGATTTTTGCAGTTACTGGACCCATTACAATTCCATCCGTAAGAATTTCTGCTGGAAATGGTGGTACAACCATTGGACCATTCCAACCACCTAAGAATAATACAACAAACAATCCTGCAAACGCATATAGTTTTAGATATGTTCCCAGTTGAACAAGACCATACATCATTCCAGACAATTCAGTCAACCATCCAGCTACAATTTCACTTTCAGCTTCTGGTAAATCAAATGGGATTCTTTCTAGCTCTGCAAGCATTGTGATAAAGAAAACAATAGCACCTATTGGTAAAAATACAATCCATGGGAAACTAGATTGACTGGCAGCAATCTCAGATAGATTAAGAGAGCCAGTTAACATCACAACTCCCAACAAAGATAAGATTAGTGGAATTTCAAATGATACCATTTGGAATAAGGCCCTGATTCCTCCAATGAATGGGAACTTGCTATTTGCAGACCATGCTGAAAGAATAGTTATGATTGGGAAGAACCCAATTACTGCAAACACACCAAGTAATCCTAGATCTACATCTGCGACAACCCAGCCAGGAGCAACTGGAATAAATGCTACAAATGACGCAGCTGCTGCAACAAAAAGTACAGGGGCTGCCCAGAAAATCGGTTTGTCAGCTTTTGCAGGAATAATAATCTCTTTTGAAATTAATTTTAGTCCATCTCCCATTAATTGTAATATACCCTCAAATTTTCCACAGTAGAAAGGACCAACTCTTAATTGTAATTTTGCAAGCATCTTTCTTTCAACAAAAATTGTAGCTGCAGCTAGTAAAGCCGCAAAACCAAATCCCGGAAATGCCATAACTCTAAAAATATCTGTAGCCATGAATGCATGAACGACAGGAAGAATTCTAGACGGATCGGCTAACCACGTTAATGCAAGGAATGGTGTAAGTAATTCACCATTGATCACAGGCATTTCAATAAAGAACAAAATCATGAAAACAGCTGGAACACCAACTAGAACTAATAACAATAATCCCCAAAACGCATTATCAAGTAATGATTTGATAAATTCACTTAGTTTGAAGTTTGGTGCAATTACTGACATTTATCGGTCTGCCTCCACTGGCCAATAGTTAAGACTCCAATAAACTGATGGCATGTTACCAAGTTTTTCACCTCTTAGAAGATTGGGTAGTGCAATTAAATTTCTAAAGGAAGGAACACTCAACTTTACTCTGTATGGTTCTGTTTTTCCATCAGATACAATATAGCAACCCAATGAACCCCTGCCAGACTCTACACGTTTGTATACAGAATTAAGTCCTTTGCCTTTTGGATTGGGTTTTAGTTTAACTCTAACAGAACCAGATTTTGGCATTTTTTGTAATGCTTGTCTAATTATGTTACAACTTTCCATCATGTCAAGCCAAGGAATTTTAGATCTTGCATAAGAGTCTCCTTCCTTTAACACATTGGTATGCACATCTAGTTCATCATAGACATCATATGGTTCCTTAACTCTAAGATCATAATCAACACCACTTGCACGAAGTACAGAACCAGTTGTCCCATATCTTATTGCATCTTGTCGTGATAAAATACCAGTATCTCTAGTTCTAGAAATTAAGATTGGATTGTCATAAAATACTGCAGCATATTCTTTGATACGTTTTTCAAAATAGTTTACTTGACGTAAACAAACATCTTCAAAATTTGGTGGCAAATCATTTCTAACTCCACCTGGAACAAAATGTGCATGTGTTACTCTTGCGCCAGTCATTTTTTCCATCAGATCAATTAAGAGTTCACGGTCTCCAGCAGGCCACATAAACATCGTAGAGTGTCCTAAGAATATTCCATAGATAGCAAGCCAATACATTATGTAGATGCATCTATTCAATTCAGATGCAATTACTCTGACATACTTTGCACGTTCAGGAACTTCAATTCCAAGAATTTCTTCAGCGCCTAAAACATACGGATACAATATATTACATGAATCATGAATTACGGGTCTTTCCAAGTGTGGAATGTTTGTGATATAGTTTCTGTATTCTGCCATTTTTTCTTCTCCACGATGAACATATCCAGGATCAGGATCACATGCAACAATATAATCACCATCAATCTGTACAATGATTCTCATATGGCCAGAACCAGGATGTTGCGGTCCAACATTGAGAGTCATTATTCTCTCGTCGACTTTTTGGAGTGCTAATCCAGGCGGTAAATTAAAAGTCATATCTATCTACCTTTTATTGCAAAGTCCTTGCGAAGTGGAGGTAAATCTGCCCAATCTTCTGGCAAAAGTAATCGCCTATTATCAGGATGACCTTCAAAGAAAACTCCAAACATTTCAAAAATTTCTCTTTCATGAAATTCTACACTGTAAAAAACATCTCTAAGAGTTGGAAGTCTAGTGGAATCACTTC
>PFRJ01000020.1:0-1515 GCA_002788515.1 Nitrosopumilales archaeon CG_4_9_14_0_2_um_filter_34_16
AGAGTGTTTTGCTAATCGACTTTTAGCATCCTGAATTCTGATTCGTTTTACTGTTGATGAAAAAGCAAATGGGATCGATTTCCCATGAACATCTATGTTTTCAGAATTAATTACAGTAGAAAGACCAAAGTCATTTCTGGATAAAGTTATTGGCGCACCAGTCCTGCGAGTATTTTTTTGTTCATTATCAAAACTGGATTCATATCCTGAATGGTTTGCTTTCTCATCAATTACAAATCCACAACTAGCACAAAAAATTTCACCTGTGCTATAGTCTGTGACAATTTGTTTTTTAGAACACCTTTGACATTCAAATTTCAAATTAGAGTTTAATGCAGTGTTTGAATTCATTTTTTCACTTCATTGAGTAGAATTCTCTCAAAGAGAGTGTTTCTAGTATTGGAATTTTGTAACTGTCATGCAAACAGCTATATTCAAAATTTAATCTACTCATAAATCCTATACTTTTTTAATGAATATAATGACTAGGTATACATTGTAGCATGTTGTCCCACAACGATTAATCTTGATCAATGGTAAAAACAAACGGTCAACTTTGTTGATTCAAAAACTCAACAGTTAATCATAAAAGTATCTAGTTGTTATCTCAATTATGACAAAAAAATTTGCGTGTGGGGATGTAGTTGATGGCTGTGAGTGGTCTGTTACTGCAAAGGATGAAAATGAATTATTTCAAAAGATATCAGAACATGCAAAAAATGTTCATGAAATGACTGATATTCCAGACGAGATAGTTCACAAAGTTAAATCAAAGATCCAAGAAATCTGATATTTCCCAAAACAGAGAGAGTCTTTTTCAAAATAATCCTTCCTGAGTACACAGAATCTTTCACATCTAGATTAAAATTTGTGATTTTTTGAAGATAGATGTGAAAAATGAAAAGTCTAAAACTGAACATGCAAGTTTTAGGATTAACAAAAAAATCCTTGAATCATTAAAGACTGTTTCAAGAGAAGATCATCTTAGTCTCAACACGTATGTTAATCGTATTTTTGATTCTCATTTAAACTGGAATCTATTGGCACCTGAAGTAGGATGGGTTGTTATGTTAAAATCTGCAATGAAGGAAATTATTAAAAATCTAGATAGTGAAACTATTGTTCAAATTGCAAGAAATTCTGCAGAAGGCGGATCCAAAGAAATTGCATTATCCATGCGCGGCAAATACGGCATTGATGAATGGATTTCCATATTGAAAAACAGAGCAAAGTCATCTGATTTTACTTTGAAGGAATATCTAGACAAGGATACGATTAGACTGGTGTTGTATCATGATATGGGAGAACGATGGTCTTTGTTTTTTGAAACTTATTACAAGACAGTGTTCTTTGAGTTGGGTGCAAACGTTCAGTCAGAATACACGGAAAACTCTATCATGTTGGAAATAAAATCAAAAACTCTAAAATAAATTAACTTCGTTATCCCTATGTGCAATTACAAGTTCAAGTCTTCTACGATTTAATATTGTGATGTTTCATTTTCAAGTTACAAAA
>PFRJ01000020.1:1595-10667 GCA_002788515.1 Nitrosopumilales archaeon CG_4_9_14_0_2_um_filter_34_16
AATACAAAAGATTAGAAGCACTTTTCAATGATGTACATGATCTCATACTGTATGCGATATCTTGTAATGCTCTTGGTTTTAATTGGAATTATGGGATTCACTGATTCTTTTGCAGTACCTCCAATAGAGAGAGTACCGTTACAGAATCTTACTGTTTTAGGTGCGGACGATTCAATGGCTCTAAAATCAGACCAACAATATACAATCAGAACCGATTACCAATCAAATTTTCCTAATACCGAATATGTGATATTATACCAAATAACTAATGAAAAGAATCAGGTTGTATTGTTGAGTTGGCTTGAAGGATTCCAACAAAAATTAACTGATCAACCCGGATCTTTTGTATGTGGAGATAAAATATGTCACAATGAATGGGCTTATTCTGAACCCTATGTCTGTGGGGATAAGATATGTGAAGAAAAGTTCTATGCCCAAAAGTTTGTGGAAACTTCTTGGCTTCCTACAGAACCTGGAGAATACCAGATAGCAGTTTTTGCTTGGGAAAGTGTAGATAATCCAACTGCATTGTCTCCTCCGATATCTATTGAAATCACTGTACAAGATTAGAAAATGAAAACTAGAACATTACTCATTATTGGACTAATACTGCCCACATTGTTAGGAATTATACAATATGTACATGCAGATGATTGTCATTATGTAACTAGATATGCACCGTGCATTGATTCTAAATATTTTGATCATGTCAATACTGATCCAAATTCCTCTGGGATTGATCCCAAATTCACTCTTGCCGAATTAAGTTGGGAACAAGCAAGCTTTCCAATAAAAAATGGGACTGGGTTTGTCACCGCAATTCTAAAAGATCCTGATTTGAATAAGGATGCAAACTATAAAGAGACAGCAAATGTGTTTGCGTATTCTGACAGTGATCCAGAATTACATGTTATAGAACTCCAAGAAACAGAATCTGATTCGGGAATGTTTGAGAGAAAGTTTGGGATAAGCAACTCTCGTTCTGCCCCCAATGTCATATTTGCTCAGGACGGAGACACTATGGGAGTGATGTATGTGGATTTTACAATGCCACCGGGACATTTTAGTTCTGATAGCGGTCTGATATCTACTACACTAATTGGAAGCACTGGTCCTCCGCTTGAGCGAGCCCCTGCGTCTAACGCAAGAATCTTAGATGTATTTGGAAATTCAATTGTTATTCCTTCAGTCGGGGAACAAATACAGATAACATCAGACATTGCCAATCAGCAGAATCGAGAACAAAAATTTGCATATCTTGTGATGATTCAGAATGATACTGGTACCACTGAATCCTTGTCATGGATTGACGGAGTGTTGAACCCTGAATCTTACTTTAGTCCCTCTTCTTCATGGATTCCACAAAAAGAGGGCGATTATGTTGCAACAATGTTTGTGTGGGAGAGCGTACACAACCCAACTGCTTTGTCCCCACCAATCCAAATTGAATTTTCAGTCAAGAAAGAAAATACCAAAAAAACAGTGTGGAATCCTGATGATCCTCAATGTATTGGAGATACATTATGTCTTTCAGAGACAATTGTGAGAATTGTTGATGGTGATACGTTATATTTGAAGGGAGGATATGAGGTGCGATTATCCCTTACAAACACTCCTGAAAGATATGAAATGGGATTCCATAATGCAAGTCAGTTTACAGCAAAAATATGCCCTGTAACAATGATTGCAGTATTTGATCAGGACGATGGACAACCATATGATGTGTATGGCAGACTGATTGGAAAAATAACCTGTAATGGCAACGTGCTTAATTCAGAATTGCTTTATGCAGGACATGCAAATATTCTCAAACAGTATTGTTCTACAAGTGAATTCTCAGATGAATCTTGGGCAAAAGAGTTTGGGTGCTAAATAATTGCTTTTGTATGACTTATGAGTATGAATGAATAATCTATTTTTGATTTACCATGTCAATCCAAAATAAAGAACTTGAACAGTTCATGAAAGAGATGGTTGCAGAATTGACTGCAAAATTTACTGACGAGATTGTCTCTTTTGTACTGTTTGGTTCTGCAACAACTGGTGAATGGATTCGAGGGAAATCTGATATTGACTGTATTGTAATTATAAAAAACAAAAAACTATGTAAAGAAATTGAAAATTATCTGAACAGCCTCTTACTCTCACTTGATTCAAAATATGATTTAAAACTATCCGATACGTGTACATCCTACAAAAAGACTAACAATCTTGCACTTGATCTAATCTTCAAGACTGAAAATAAGATGATGTTCGGTCAGCCATTTTATGTTGTCGCCCAAGACCAACTGGACTTGAAACGATTCAAGATTACAAAAGATCTAAAAACAGAATTAGGTGCAAGAACAATAGCGTCACTTGGATTGTTCCTACATAGAATAAAAAATACAGGAATCATACTTTATGGCAAAGATATCAGAAAAGAAATTCCAAAAACAGTTCCGACAATTGAGAAGATAAAGGCATCATTTAATGCGATGCTATTGCTGATGATGAGTTTTGTGATATTTCCGTACAGTTCCAAATCTGCATTTTCCCATGCTGTAAAGGCAAATTTTTGGGCTTGCGATGATGTGCTTTTTGCGTTAGGCCGACCGTTATCTACTACAAAACAGGAAGTAAAGGAGATTTGTTCTCTTTTTGGCAAGTCTGGGATTGATGCGGATCATTTGATCCTTTCTTTGGAATATAAAAAAACTAACGATGACATAAAAATGAAAAAAATGTTTATCATGCAATACATGTTAAAAAGCACTCTGTTTGTCTATGGATTGTATGCTGTCACTCTTAGGAAATTATTCAAATTGTGAATCGACTTATGACAGACAAAGATATTGTTTTAAAAGAGATTCAGAGAAAATCAATTCACATAACTGGCATAATTATGATTCCTCTTGATTTTTACTTGCGTTAAGAGAAAATGAAAACTAGATTTTTAATTCTTAATTGTTCACTAAACATAATTCATACCTGTAGGATTCACTAATCATTAGAATGCTTTATGAACTCTGCATATTTTACTCAATAATGAACCAAAACATGATGATATATGACACAACTAGGACTTGAAAGATTTGTTATTTGCTCCAAATAAAAAAAAAATGCTATGGTATGTAATTGTCTCCATTGTAATAATCTCGTTGACTATAATTACAATTGAAATTTACAGCATAGAAGAAGAAAACATCAAAGTATCTGTTGTAAAAAATCAGATCAAAATTCAAGAAATTATTACAAAATCTATATCTAAAAACATTAGTTCTGAATTAGAATCCATCATATTTGAGCTGGAACTTTTAGCAAAATCCAATGAATTGCAAAGAGATATTGGGACCGCAGAATCAAATCGATTAATAGAGCAAACATTTAATCGTCTAAATTCTATTTCCCCAACTGCACAAATTCTTGCACTTGATGAAAAGTTTACGGTTCTCTCACAAGCAAGTAAAAATCATAGCTCATTTGTTGGTGCAACCGTTAAAGGATTACCTGAACTAATTGAAGCTGAACAAAACACAGTAAAAACTGATCCTGTAATACTATCTATAAACACATTATTGTATGATGAGCCTGAAATTGCAATAACCTTTCCAATAATCAATCAGAGCACAAACATGCCTGCAGGAATACTTTTGGTAACATTTGCGTCAAGCGAGTTCTTTGAGAGACATGGAAACATCTATGATGTTGAATCTCAATTCTTGATGGTCATGGATGAAAATCACATACTTCTCATTCATCCAAACATGGAAAACGCAGGCAAGGATTTTTTTGGAGATGAAATTCAAAAAGATATTAAAAGTAACTCAATTTTAAATCCTCACATTCTAAATGTGCTTGAAGGGAATCTCTCTACGGTAATTTTTACATTAGATGATGATGTTGGTGAAATGATAAACTCTGCAATCCCCATAAGTGTTAATGATAAAAATGAATTTTTATTTGCAGTAGTTACTCCAATCCAATCCATAAATAACGAAATTGACGAGGTAATATTTTTTGCAAAAATCCAAACTGTCTTCTTATTATTGTCTACCATAACTGTCTTGTTAATATTTCTGATAAAGCGTACACAGGGATTTAAAAAAGAAAAACTAACTGTGATAGGACAGCTCTCATCTAATATTGCCCATGATATACGAAATCCTTTAGGTACAATCAAAAACGCAGGAGTAATAATTGAAAAAGAAAACAACAACAAAAATGAAGTCATCTCTCGTGAATTGACTCGCATCAATCTATCGATACGTCGTATTTCACATCAAATTGAGGAAGTGTTAAACTATGTAAGAACAACACCAATAATGCTAAAACCTCACTCAATTAATCAAACTATTCAAGAAGCAATTGACACATTAGATGTGCCCTCACATATTCGAATCGATTTGCCACAAAATGACGTGATTGTTAGTTTTGACTATGAAAAAATGTTGGTAGTGTTTGTAAATATTTTATTAAATGCAATCCAATCCATTGGAGAAGAAAATGGATATGTTACAATTAACACCCTTGAGACTTCATCTGACGTGACAATGACGTTTGAGAATTCTGGTCCCAACATACCTTCTGAAGATTTGACACGCATCTTTGATACATTATTTACTACTAAACTCGAAGGTACTGGATTGGGGCTCTCTAGCTGCAAAAATATAGTTGAACAACACAAAGGAACTATCCAAGTAACTACAGATCCTGTGATATTCTCAATTAGGTTGCCAAAATGATTGTTGATATAATTATGCGTCCTCAGAGGTATGAAAAATAATGTCTAATGTACGAGTTCTTCTAGTAGATGATGATATCCAGTTTTTAGAGGCAACTGAATACATGCTAAAATATGAAAATTATGACGTGATTACTGCAAAAAATGGAGAAGAGGCTATCAAGAAATTTGACCAGTCATGCCCCGATATCGTTTTGATGGATCTTAAGATGCCTGTGATGAATGGCTATGATGCATTTTTTAAAATAAAAAAAGCCAATCCTGAGGCAAAAATAGTATTCACTTCTGCCTATGCAATTAATAATAAAGAATTTGAGCATGCAGAAAAGTCTGGTCTGTATGGATTGCTTACAAAACCTTTTGATTTAACAGAATTAAACGACATGATTGCTTCTGTCAAATAATTATATTTTTTCTGATTTTCTTAACACACTGTATCTGTCATGATAGTATTTCTTTGATTCTTTAAAAAAAGATAAAAACCATTTTCTTAGTTTATCATCTGTATGAAATATTGAATTCAAACTTTTAATTCCTGTTTCTTTTGTATTGTTTTTTTGTATTGGATGGTATAGCAGATTGACATAGAACCAGTATGAAATCTGTTCTGCCAATCTATCTTCTGAAATATGTTCAAAATCTCTTTGATATTTTATGTGCACAAATGACATTAATTCATAAAATGGAATTCCTTCTTGAACACGAATCTGGGGATTATCGGCTAGTAATCCGTTTGCTAACAGTCTGATGCCATAAACTTTGTCTCCTACCTTTGATTTTAGATACTCCCATTTCCCAAAAACTTTTGGTAGTACTCTAGAATATTTTTCTGCAATAATGTCGATCTCTTTCTTGGAAAGATCTAACACATCCATGCAATACAGAATTCCATACAATGACAATCTGTATTTGTCAGCAATTCCTGTTTTGATGCTTTTCCCATCTTTTACAACTAGACCTATGTCTAAAATCCCATCTGAATGTTTTCCGTTGTCTTTTCTTCCAACTAGTAATCGCCTGTAGATTTTTTCACGTTCACGTAGTCTGGATATGTCATTTGGTATTGAAATTTTTGCAAGATCCCATGTAGTCATTGGCTCATTTTTACTCATTATTTTTAATAGACTCTGAACATTTTGCTGATGCTTGCTTAATGATGATTTTTTCTCATTTGGAAAACCATAGTGACTATGTGCATTGGGGCGGAGATACATCTTGTAGTTTTGCAAATTCCCATATACTGTCTCATCATCTAAAGGCATACCGATATACGGTATCTCTTGTTATATATAACTCAGGCTCATTTTTTTTATGAATCAGAAAATCATACACAATTGGCAACACTCGCCTTCTGAAACTCAGGTTGCAAGTAATCCTGTAAAAGCAGTGTCAAAATCATTGCAACAAACAAAATCATTGGTGTTCACCAATGAAGACCTAATGGGCCTTTCTTGGATTTTGTTTGAGGAGAGACATTAAGAATGCCCTTACAATCAATATCATTTGGTATTTTGATTGTGTGTAATACGATGCCAAGTTCTTTTACATCGTTGCATCGCCAAGATCGTGTTGAGGAGATGATTGTATGACCCCTCTTGCCTGCACAATTTTTCCTAGAGGTGGATTCTCATCTTCGCAGTGGAACCGCACAAAATCAATTCAAGACACTATGCATTCTCTTTTTGAGCATGATTTGTCTTTTGTTGAATCTGATTTGTTCACATCCCCCAACAAATCAAAAACAATCCAAAAAAACAAGTGGGGTTTGTCAGCATGAGTGTGATTTCTGTATCAGACATATCGAGAATTTGTCAAACAATCAACACAAAAAGTTTGTCCGCCTTGTGTCTTTTTGGAATGCTGTTGAGCATGTCTGTCTTTTTTTATGACATGCCTGCATTTGCAGAGACGTCTCAAACTACAACAACAAAATTGGATGATGAGATAAGTCTTGAAAAAACAGTAACCAAAATGAGTATACCTCAAAACAACACACTCCCTTGGGGTGCTGTTAAAGGCAAAGTCAATAATCCATCTCAAGGATATCCTGTGATAATCCAATTCTTCAAATCCCTTGAAGAAGATCCTATTCATGTTGCACAGGTGTCATTGAAAGGAGACAATTCATTTGAATACAGATTCAGAGTGTTATCTATAGATGATGGCAAGATCACCCATTTTTTTGAAGGCGACTATTATGTCAAAATCTTCAAGGTGGTAAACACACCAAGGAGTGACCTAGACTCTGCCTAGGTCACTTTCATCTATTTTTTATGAATTATCATTTGATAATTTTGGTAAAATCTCAATTACATTTAGTGTACCCAAAATATCCTCGAACATGTCACAAATGGTTCATGTTTCTTCTGCGAGGCAACAATAGATGGAAAAAATACTAAAAATTGCAATAATTATTGCGATTACTATTGGATTGGTGTTCTTTTCATTGTTTTTAATTACCATAATACCACACATTGTTTCAAATACTCAGCGCGATTGGAGTGACATACTAACTCCAAAACTTACAAATGATGATGCCATGAAGATTTTCAACAGCGAATTGGTTTATTCAAAATTCAAAGAAAAATATCCTGATGCAAGTGAGATCCTTAAAAACCACAACAACAGAAACGCGCGCATAGAATTAACTGCGATGAATTTTACCACATTTCATTACATTACACTGAATATGGATTATGATGTACGCAATCAAATATTGGATTATTCAATCAGATGCAATCTTGCAGGCGGAGAAAGACTCCCAAGTGCAAGTGATACATTGGCAATTCTATATTTAGAATATACACAATGTCTGGAAATTCCAAAAAAACCTTTTACGAACAATGGTGAGGATGCAGTTTACCAGGATTATGACAACAGTGCTTATCCTGTACCATTCTCATCCGAATATCAACTAGCTGTGGAACGTGAAAGTGCAGGATTGCGTGGAAATTGATATTCTTCAATCTATCTTGATAAAAAGAAAATGAAAACTAGATGTAAAAGATTAGAAGCACTTTTCAATTACTGAATAAAAGAAGTATGATAAGATGCAATTACAGACATATGCAAAAATTGGTATTTGTGTAGGTGTTGGAATGGCTGTAATTTTTACAGTAATAGGAGTAGTCGGTGCAAGTAATCAGCTTCAAGAAAACTGGCTCCTCTTAACAATAAACAAGGACAAACTGATGGCGGAAATGAAAGTGCTTCCTTCTGTAATATTATTTACAGAAAAATACCCTGATCATTACTATCAAGAGAATCTCAATAGACACAATACTCAACTTGAAGTGTATGCGTATGATTTTGATACTGGAAACACACTGCGATTGAACATTAACTATGATATTTGGGATGAAAGATTTCGCGAATATGTAAGATGTGATATTAATGACAACAAATACCGAAAGAGTTTAGGTGCTACTGAAGAATTTACCGGTGGTTTTCTTAAGGTGCTATTACAAGAAGGAAGAGCAGAAGACCAATATGCATATGACTTTATCAAATATACCAACTGTTTGGACATTGGAAATAATGATGCCTCACAAGAACCAGAGATAGTTGCTCCAGAATACGGAGATATCCCAACTTATACCATATCAGTTCCACAAGGAAGCTCAGTTCCTGGTTGTGAAGAAATCGCACATTGCTTTGAGCCTGAAGAAATTACAATCAAAGTCGGCGAAATCATAGAGTGGAAAAATTACGATGATGCAATGCACACAATAACCTCAGGCAATCCTGAAGACGGTCCAACATCACTATTTGATTCAGGATTGGCAGAACCTGATGCAACATATGCGTTAAAATTTAACAGTGTTGGAAAATTTGATTACTTTTGTATGGTGCATCCTTGGCAGACCGGATCAATTACAGTAGTTAAATAATCATCTTGTAATTCTTTGTTTTATTTAGAATCACTATATTTTGAAGAAATAGAAAATGAGAACTAGGCCTTTACTTAACCACAAGAATAAAAGAACAGGCTGGGTTTACTTCAAACCCCAAACACATGTATCATGATTAAATGAATGAGTGCTGTTTTCAATTTTTTTGATAGGTGCAAATCCTCCCGGCGTACAAAACTCAACATATGGACTAAGACCAGAACTTTGACTTTCTTGTGGAACCTTGCAACTGAGAGCTTTGGCTTTTCCTATTTGGGCATTTTCTGAACTCCAATATCTATTTGAAGAATCTTTTAGTAGAATTTCAGGGCAAGTCATTTCTTTCATCTTTTGTCTTTCTAGTTCTGCATTGGGAAAAATTGTGTTTATTTTATAATCTAATGAAAAAACAAAAAATCCCATCACAATAACTAGACATATGATTGGAATAATCCAAAA
>PFRJ01000099.1 GCA_002788515.1 Nitrosopumilales archaeon CG_4_9_14_0_2_um_filter_34_16
TAATTTCATAGTTGTCAGAATTATTATCTACAAGTTAAAAGAATACCGAATTTCTCAAAAATGGGAATTTAGCAAAAAATATTTTCAGGCACAGTATCAAACTAAGTTTAAGATTATGTTAAATTTGGAAATTAAGAGATGTGAAACAACTCTTGTGCATTTTTGTGCATAAATTTATCTCGAAATTCTTTTTTGATATTGAGTTTTGCCACAAAATTAAGATATGAATCCATACTACTAATTGGCCAATCTGTACCATACAAAAGATATCGCGGATCCCCAGCATAATTTATTAATTCTGCAACTTTATCTTTCATCATTTTTTCAAAAAAATGATCAAAAGATCCTACAACAAGCCCAGATACATCAGCATAAACATTTTTGTTTTTGTAAAGTACTTCTTGAGCATCTTGTATCCAAGGATTTCCTAAATGACACATTATAATTTTTAATTCAGGATTATCTACGGCAACATCATCAAGATTAAGTGGTCTTGAAAATCGTAATTTACCTTTCTCTGAATAAGTATCTCCAGTATGAAACATTACAGGAATTCCAAATTCGATACAGGTATCATAGACTTTTTGATATTGTTTATCATATGGGTAATAATGCTCATATCCAGAGTAGATTTTCATAGCTTTAATCTTGCCATCTTTAATCCACTGTCTGTAATTTTTAAGATCTTCATCAGTATGGTTATCTATTGTAAATCCAGCTGCAATTCCCAAATTGTCATATTTTTTGATGCCTTCAATTATTTGCTTAGTGGAAGGTCTTTCAGAATTTACTTTGTAAGAAGACAGAATTATGGCATAGTCAACATTGTTATTAGCCATTTCAGTTTGAAGCATTTTCAATCGATCTTCAAGCAAAGGAATGTTTTGTGTAAGTTCGTATTGGTTTACATGCACATGACAATCAATGATCATTGTTTTTCTACAAAATTTGGATTTTTCCATTCAATAAAAGCTGCGTTGTTTAAAGATCTAGAATCTTTCATGTAATTGGGTAAAATTTTGATAAATTTGAAGCCGTTTCGTAGTTGGAATGATAAAACAGGTTCTTTAATTTCATGACGTTTTACTTTGTTGACATATTCTAATGGGGAGAATTCTGTCACATGTTCGCAGTAATTGATTAAACGTCCGCCTGCAATGATTCTACGTAAATTGAGATTTATTGTCAATGTCTTTCGAGCATGATATAGTTTTGTGGCAACGCCTAATCTTCTATGATCAGGATGAGATGAAACATCAGCCCCATACAATGAATCTCCATTGGGATTATGATTTTTAAAAAAACTATCACCGCAAGCGTCTTTCCAAGTATGTTCTTCATATTCAGACTTTAGTTTTACAATCAAACTGCTGCAAGAACCAACTATCTTTCCATAATATTCTGCAACAAACTGACCTTGAGGAAAAATTTGTAGATGTGTTTTTAGTTGCTCCGGTTTCCAGTATACACCTTCTGCCGCCATTACGGGAAAGGCAATCTTTTGTAGTTCGACTATTTTTGGGATGTCATCTATTGTCATGCTACGTATTATGACATGACTATGACGAGTATGGGTAGGGATTTTATTCATCTTTATTTGTAGTGATTAAGAAGTTCTTGATTAAAAGTTAGATGTACATCTTTTTTCTTAAAAAATACAAATAGTTTTTTTAATAAATAATATATCTCGGTTTAAACTTCCAATAATATGTGTTTGACCAACATTTTAACTTAGCAAATCTTTGATTTTTCATCTAAATAGATGAATTTACATTAGAGATATGAGAATAAATCACGAAACATATTGATTGATAATTTTTACGTCATACTAGTATCACTTGTGATTTCGACAGCATTATTGTTCATTGTAAGATATGGAATTAACAAGAAGATGAAAAATTTTTCAGGAACACAAAAGTTAACAGGTTTAGTAACAATAGTAATAATAATCTCAGAAATCATCTTTTTAGGATCATTTCTAGGATTGTTTGAGATTGCATTAGAGATGATCACATCAATTGGTGTAGGGATGGTGATATTTGGAATTGCATTACAACACCAATTAAAGAATATTGCTGCAGGAATCGGAGTTTTTCTGAATCCAGATATCAACATAGGAGATTCAATCATAATTCAAGAAACACATGGAATTATCATAGAATTACATCTAACAAAAATAGTCGCTTTAACTGAAGATGGAGGCAGACTCATCATTCCATGTCAAAAACTTGCAGAGGATTTTGTGACAGTATACAACAAACAGAGAAAATCTCATTGAGATTCTAAATAATATTTTAGAAATATAATCACAGTAAAATTATTCAGATTCAGAAGTTTCATCTTCTTTCATCAAGCTTTCCATAATATGACCGCGAGATATTTTCTGAAAAACAAAAATTGAGTCAATTATCAGTATAATGGAGATTACAAGACCAACTCCGGAAATAACATATGGTAAAAATGCCAAAAATTCAATGTCTGCAATAAAAGGTTCAATTATTGCAACAATTATCAAAATAAACCCTACAAAGAAAATATTTCGCAGAAATCTATGCAAGGGTTTTTCCTCTAATCGTCTTGTATCTGCAGGGATTAATTTTGTAGATAAAAGATCAGAGATGACAGTCACCAACTTTTCTATTTTTCCTAGCATTGCAATGACAGGATATACAATCAAAAGAATACTAATAATTGTTAAAAATATTTCAGGTTCAACTATTAGTGGAATACCTAAGCCGGTAATCAAATGTATAATGTCATTATCAAAGTAATCAATCAGTGCAAGAATGGCAATTACAATAGTCAGATTTACAAAGAACTTTGGCCCATGAGTTTTTAGTAATTTATTATGTTGAGTGCCATCAGAGGATTGCATTAGATTGTGAAAAAATCTTCCAAATACAAATACAGGATTTAAAAAGGAAATAGGAATACGACTTTGTTTGTCTGCACGAGTTGGCAATAGTTTCAACAACAGGGGCATGCAAAACATAGTAGCTAGTGTTACAAGCATTGTGACAGGATACAGCATGTCTCTAACTACACCACTGTCTACTGCCTGTTTTGCCATGATGAATGAAAATTCTCCTCGGGGCACCATAACTGCACCAACTGTAGAGGCACTAGTTAGACTATTTCCGCCTACTGATGCCCCAAAGAAAACACCTACAAATTTACCAACTACTGCAAGAATAATTATCGGAATAGAGATCAGTGCAACTTCAGGAATTAGAGTGATGTTTACGAGCATTCCAATTGATACGAAAAATATCACACCAAAGAAATCCCTTAATGGTAGAACTTTTTTTGCAATACTTTCAGAATGTTTTGAAGATGCGATGATCATTCCCATGATAAATGCACCAATTGCGGAACTCTGACCAAGAAAATGAGCTAAAACTGCCAAACCAAACCCCAATGCAAGTGCTGTAATGAATGGACCTTCAGGAATATCAAGTCCATGAATTTTTTCTAAAAATTTTGGAATGATCTTGATACCAAGACCTAGTGCTATAACAAAGAAAGTCAAACTCTGTAAAATCAAAATTCCAATACCAGTAAAATCAAGCCCTTCACCCTCAGAAGCATTTCCTAGAATTACTAGCAGTAAAACAGCTGCAAGATCCTCTACAATCAGAATTGTAATTACAGTATCAAATTCTTTGGTTTTAACTAATTTCAGATCTCGCATTATTCTCAATGAAATTGCAGTACTGCTAATTGACAAAATACCTGCCAGATAGAGTGCTTCTAAGTGAGACCAGCCAAACGAATACGCCCCAATGTATGCCAAAAAAAACATTATCGAGAGCTCAGACATGCCAATAACTATAGCATTCATCCCTGCTTTTCGTAATTTTTGTAAACTAAACTCCAAACCTACAACAAATAGCAAAATGATTATTCCAAGCTCCGCCAACAAATTAATTAATTCAACATCATCAACAATCCCTAATCCGTATGGACCGGCAATCATTCCAATCAAAATAAAACCAATGATTGTGGGAAATTTGATCTTTTTCATAATTCCTGCTCCAATCATACCACCGCCTAACAACAATGCAAGCAGTGCCAGAAATTCAGTAACTTCTACTGCCAAGAATCCATCCCATTAGATAGTTGAAAGTACCAAGTTAAATTATTTTTATATTGTTTAGAATCATGCTCAAAATTAAAGCCTCAATGTATTTTACTAAATTAGAGCCCTTGAAATTCGGACCATTGTTGTCCTAAAGTATCAATTATTTTCCAACCTAGTCTATCGATATTAACATGAGGTTCAGCAATAACCAAAACAATGTATCTTCCAATAGGAAAGCTCATCATCACGACATTTTCTCGTCTTGAAGCAGAGTACTTTACCCGGCCTAAATTAGAATCAAATCCTTGTCTATTTGCTACTCTATGTGCTAATTCCTGATACATTTGTCTCCGTTTAGCATCATTTTCAAGAGGAATTATTCCTGCCTTCATATCTCCTACAATTAATTCACCAGCACTATCAATCAAACCACAAAATCTAATTTCAGGTTCTAACAAGATATTTTTTATTTTGTTTTTAATGTCTTCTATTGGAAACTCCTTATCAGACACAACTCAGATATGTCTTCATAGTATTTAACGAGAGTTTATGAAACAAATCAGAATCTAGACATAGTAAAACGATCTTACAAATAATTTAAAAAAAGAAAAAACTAAGAGGTCGACTTGCCCTCTCAGCCATCAGATCAAAGACCTAATGAACAACATACATTGTAAAATTAGTATAAAAACACAAAAAAATAACCGAGGCTAAAATCCTAGAATATTTCCAGATAAAAAGAGTCAAAGAACAGTTTTGCAGCAGCAATTAGAATTACAACAGAGACAAGAATTTGCAGATACCGTTCCTTGATATCTATTGACAACCTAGCACCAATCAACCCTCCAATAAAAGAACCAATTGCCAAAAATCCAGATTGAATAAAATCAGGATGCCCCAACAAACTATGAATCACAACGCCAGACAAAGATGCAAACAAGAGAATCATTTGAGATGTAGGTGCAGCTTTTTTCATCGCCATTCCCATCCCCACAACCATTAAAGGTACAAAGATAATCCCACCTCCAATACCAAAGAAAGAAGAGATCACCCCTGCAAAGAAACTTGCACCAATGGCAAAGACAATCATTTGTTTTGAGATTATTTTTTCTCTAGTCTCAATTTTTTTTCGTAAAAATATGTACACAGATGATGCAATCAATACAAATCCGAACAAGATTTTAAAAATGTCAGGTGCAACATCAGTTGATACAACCGCACCCAGAACAGTACCAGGAACTGAAAGCAATCCAAGTTTAATCCCTAAAGAATATTCAATTCGCTTTTGTTTGGAATATGAAATTGTAGATGCAGTTGCATTGCTTAATGCAGCAAACAAACTGTTACTTGCAGCAACAGTTGGAGGAAATCCTAAAAATGTCAACACTGGAACCACAATTACCCCTCCACCAAGGCCAATCATAGAACCTAAAATTCCTGCTGCAAACCCTAATGGGATCAACCATAGTTGTTCAATCATGATAATGCCAATCAAAGAATTTTCTATTATATAATCAAACTACTTTAGAATAATTAATGTCTGCAAGACAGAATCATCATTGGAGGTAATTTCTAAAGAGATTTTAGCATCGCCTAAATTATCAATTTTTGATTTGACATTGCGATTACCAGAATCAATGTAAAAATCATGAGCAGCATTAATCCAAGCAGAGATTGACTCATACTCACCAGATTCATCCCAGCAATCACAAACCAGAGTCTCAATCACGGCCTCAAACACGGCTATAACGTCATCATGGTTTGATTCCAAAGTTGAGGTTTCAAGATTAGCTATTGCCATGACAGGAGACACAGTGTCACCTCCGATATTGATATTTCCAAGAGGATTTCCATTAGAATCAGATATTGCAGTAGTGGTGCAATAATCTACAGTTTTAGATTTGCCACTATCAAAGAACAAGCAATATTGGGTAATAGTACTATCAGTGATTGCAGTGGGAGCAGATACAGAAATGTTTTGTTGAGATAAAATATTTTGAATTATTTCAATATCATAATAAGTAAAGCCTGTATCGTAAATGGGTTTTGATGTAGACACGCCAGTTTCTACATATGTAAAAACTAAAACAGAGATTACAATTCCAGTTAAAATGAAGACTGGAATTAACTTGTTCATAAATTATTCATTTACTGTTCAAAGATAAGGCTTTGCAATTTTAAATCGAAATTATAGTTAAAAGAGAATCATGTGTGATGTTATTTTGTTTTACAAACCCAGATGTCACTTCAAGAACATATTTAGCTTCGCCGTCAGGCACTATACTTTGACAAGTGGTAATTTCCAAGGCAGTTTTACAAGGTGGTACATCTTGTTCTATGTGAACAACTTTACCATCTTGATCAAACCAAATCATGTCTAAAGAAAATTGCATGTTTAGCATCCAAAGAGAATACAGACCAGGATCATCAAAGACAAAGATCATTCCCTGATCAAATGGAAGTTGATCTTGAAACATCAATCCGCGAACGCGTCTTGGTTCAGAGTCTGCAATTTGTACTTCAAGTGGAATGTCATCTATCAGAATTGTACCTCTAGGAAACTCAACGGATTCAAGTTTACTGTCTTGAGGTAGCGTCATCAATCCTATAACCCCAATGATTACAGCTGCAATTGTAATTGGAATTAATGCTTGAGCCCTAGTAGTCATAAGTCTGGTCTGTCTTTTCCTTTTAAAAACTAAGATAGACTAGAATACGGAACTCTTAAAGTCTGCAATTGTTGAAATGGTGTCTTTTGTCTGATGTCCAATGTCATGTAAAGTTGAACCATTATATTTTTTATCCATGTACCTTCCTGCTAAAATCATAGGAGCCCCAACGGCAGCAGTAATCATTGTTGGTTCAGGTATCCACAATAAGATAAATCCAATTTTTTGTAGTTTTTTGCCAGGTGCAGGAGATTTTTGAAGGGCACCTAAAGAGCTGGCAGTGGATTTGCCATCAATATTAGTCACTTCAGAATACAAGTTTGCTCTACGTTTAGCAGAGTCTGAGAATTTTCGTAATTTATCTAGACGTGCCTTTAAGGGATCAACCATTCCAACATGGATTTTGGAAAAAATAGATAAGAATCGAAGATCAACTACCATCACATTCAAGTCAACAAAGAATAGCTAACTCAACTGAAAAGAACTCAATTATACTAGGTTTAATTTAAAAACAAAGATCATATGAAAAACAGAGACTCCAAAAGACTAGATTCAATCAAAGCGGCCCACCAATCAGAAAAAGCACGGTCTAGTACAAGAATGGAAGACTATTTGGAAATAATCTCAGAACTAGTAGAGTTGAAAGGATATGCCACAACTTTAGACATTTCAAGATACATGCATGTAAGTGCACCCAGCGTCACTAAAATGCTCCAAAGATTAGACGAGGGGGGATTTTTAGAATATGAAAAATATCACGGAATCAATCTTACAAACAAAGGAAAACAAATTGCAGAAGGAATAAGACAAAAACACGGAATATTGTTAGAATTTTTTGAAATTTTAGGAGTAGGATTTGATACTGCAAACAAAGACACAGAAGGAATAGAACATCACCTGAATCCAAAAACAATAAAGCAATTAAGAAAATTCATTACTTTTCTTAAAGCAAACCCAAAGATTATCGATAATTTTAAAAATCTTTAAGGAATATCTGTATGTCATTTTGGGAAGAGGAATTCATGATTGCCCTAGCAGCATCTGAGCGTTGTGGAATTTTGATCTGACCCTTCTTTCCAATTCTAACAGAAGTAACAAACTTTTCATTTACATAAATGTCTGCATGCATTGAAGTGTATGTTCTATTTACAGTGAAAACCAACGCTGTCTTTGTTTCTGTAAAAGTAAATGGGAGGTCATTTGAAGTGACAGACAAGTCATCAGAAGTTCTTGGGACGACATCGATGTGAACTTTGAGGGATTTTTCAATCTCATTAATGTTAGATCCACCACGTCCTATAATTGACGGGATGCATTGTTCATCAACTAGCACCTTGACACGATTATCTGACAATATCTCAACTTGTACCCCAGAGTCATATCGCTTGAAAGTTTCTTTTATTTTATCTTCAGCAAGTTTTTGAATTCCAACTTTATCAACACTCTTGCCAACAGGTACGATCACATTTTCCTCTCCAAACGTGTAGATTTCATGCTCCAAATCATTGTTTTCAAAATTCCTGATTTCAATTACGGGTCTTGCAAGATCAGATTCAGTCATTCCTGTTGGAACTTTGACTTTTAATTCCAAGTCATAGACTTTTTGAATACTGCCGTCTTTTACAAACACTACAGTGTCCAGCACATTAGGAATTATTCCAAGTTCAATCTTACCAATGAAACGCTGGATTGCATCAAGGGGAGAGTTTGCATGGACTACTCCAACCATTCCTACTCCTGTCAATCTCAAATCAGCAAATGTTCTAAAGTCTTCACGTCTTCGTACCTCGTCAAAAATAGTATAGTCAGGCCTAACAAGTAATAAAATATCTGCAGTGTTATCAAAACTTCCGTCTAGTTTACTGTATTGGGTAATTCCAGAATCTACTTGCAAATCACGTGGGGATTCAAAAGTTTTAACAATTTTTCCTTTGTTGTGATAGAAATTTGCAAGACCAGATGCAAGCGTACTTTTTCCAGAGCCAGGTGCACCTGAAATCACAATACCTTCTGCACTATCAGAAAAACGCTCCATTAGTTTTTCTGAAATTGTGTAATCATCAAGAGATAATTTCACAATTGGGTGAACTATAGTAATTTCCAGTGAATCCGAAAACGGAGGATGTGTGATGGCGATTCTATATTCGCCGTGTTGAACTACTGATGCTCCGGTTTTTGATATTTCAAGTGTATTTGAATCAGACATGTTTACTGAATCTAAGATTTGAGATGCAATCATTTGTAAATAGTCTTTAGATAAAATTTCATCACCAAGTTTAGTTAACAAGAATGCTCCAGGCTTGCCTTTTTTTGCAAGAGGGTGTTGATTTTCTTTTAGATGTACACTCATAGTGTCAGAATCAAAAAATCTAAGAAACTCTAATGAATCATGCTTTACTTCAGATTTGAGAAATACAGTTTCAACATCTTCAGCCTGAGCAACTAGATATTGAACACGGTCAGAAGTATAAAGAATGGCGCCATGTTGTTTTGCCATATCTACAATTAACGAATCAATTCTACCGCTACTTGCAAGTTTGACATCATCTGAAGATGGATGAGAACCAGTTACGACGATGGTCAGCCCATGACTTCCAGAAAAGGATTTGAGTTTTCTAATTTTTTCCAACCCCACAAAGCCTTGCTCTTTTTTCTTTGACGCTTGCGATTGCAGTTCATCAAAAACTGCTTGAGGGATGATAATCTCAAAATTTCTAATAGAACCTGATTCGATTTGAGAGATTAGTTGACCATTAATTATGACGCTAGTATCAGCTACAATTTTTGACAATGAATAATCAAATGAAAGTACCCTAAATTACTTTGCTAAAAGATCTGTGATTGCTTTTAAGACACTATTAAAATCAAATGGTTTTGAAATATACGAAGAGGCGCCATTATCTAAACATTGTTTAATTATTTTTTGATCATCACTTGCAGTGATTAAAATAATTTTAGCGTTTGAATCAAACTGCATCACTTCTCGTACAACAGTTAACCCGTCTTTTTTGGGCATTGCCAAATCCAACAATAGGATATCAGGTTTTACTTTACAGTAAATATCAACAGATTCCATACCATCAGTGGCCTCTGCAACAATTTCATGATCACCAATTCCAAGAATGTCCTTCAATACAAGCCGGATTGCATCTGAATCATCAGCAATCATGACTCTAGCCATAATTAACCAGAATGTATGGCATATTAAAAATATTCACAAACTTAG
>PFRJ01000045.1 GCA_002788515.1 Nitrosopumilales archaeon CG_4_9_14_0_2_um_filter_34_16
TAACAACTCATAGTTTCCACAACTGATCGATTAAAAATGGGGTCGGTTCGTCGCGGCGTCTTCAAAGCTTTAGCTCAGACTGGAGCGGCTAATATTTCCTCATTCCCAAATTGTATGATTTCCTCATTCCTATTTAATCTAGTTGACAGTTTGAAAAATTTCTGTAAAAGTTTTGATTGTGTCTTTTTTGTTGTAAATTGGCGTATGAATTTTAATCTGTATTGTCTCGTTATCTTTCACTCTTAGATTTCCGTTTACTAATTCTTGTTTATCTATTCTCATGTGGAATCTAGAATCTACCGTTCTTTCCTCAATTTCTTCAATTAATTTACTGACTTGTTCTGTTGGTAACAATTCTTTCAATTTTCTAATGAAGTTTTGAGCCTGTTTTTTCACAATTTTTGCATTCAACACTATTATTGGATTTTCATAATGTCCAATAGTTTCGTTCATTGTAAACTCTTCTTCTTTTAGCTCTAAAACCTCTTCAAAAGATTGAAAAATTTTTAAAATATCCTCAGTTGCATGAACAATCACGTTAACTGTGATTTCAATTTTGTCAATCATTATTGTAAAAGAGTAATTCTTGCTTAGGCTTCAAGTAATACTGTTTCTTTGTCTGCAGTTCTGATGAGCTTTACTTTCTCTAAACCTACATGACGTACTCTGATTACTTTCTTGAATGCTGCCATAATATCTGAATTGATTTTACTGTAACAAGTTGCTTGAACAAACTGTTCAATTGTCATCTCTGGAATTGTTCTGTTAATTACGTCCCTTGTGATTAATCTAAGAGCATGTTTCCTAGATGTATTTAGCTGTCTATGTGTAAGGGCAATGACTTTGATTCTAAAAACATACCCATCTTTTGTTTTAATGTCAATTACAAAATTAATTTTTGATGAACCCCTTCTAACTAAACTGCGCAAAAATTCTTTTGAATACTCATATCTTTTGAAAATTGTTGTAGCTTTATCGCCATCAACTTTATTGACTTGGAAGTAGATCTTGTATTGATGTTGTGATGGGTCTCCTTTTAGAATATCGTAAAGCGTAACTTCCAAAACTCTGCCAACTGCATTCTCATCATCTGTGATTGGAATGTATGCAATTGGTACGTTGTTAAATGAATCTGGTGCAGTTACTGTGACCCAGCGTTTTTCTCGCCACTTGTCCTTTACTCGACCTTTTCTACGTGCCAATTATTAACGACCTTTGAACCCAAAATATAAGGGTATATCAGTAAATCTCTTTCTGATTTCCCATGTAGCTCTGTAAAACACTAGGAATTCTAATGTGCCCGTCTTTAGTTTGAAAATTCTCCATTATGGATACTAGAACTCTTGTTGTGGCTATCAGCGTACTGTTTAGTGTGTGTACATATTGTGTATCTTCATTTGTTTTGTCTCTAAATCTAATCTTCAATCTCCTTGCCTGATAATCTAAACAATTCGAGCAAGAGACAATTTCTCTATATGCACTCTGACCTGCCATCCATGCTTCAATATCATATGTTTTTGCTGAAACTTTTCCCATATCTCCAGTTGATAACAGCATCACTCTATGAGGAATTTCCAAATTTTGATAAAATTCTTCAGCAATTGATAACATTCTTTCGTGTTCATTCCAAGACTCTTCTGGTCTTGAGAAGACAAACTGTTCAATTTTATCAAACTGATGTACTCTGAAAATTCCTTTCTGATCTCGTCCATGTGCTCCTGCCTCTTTTCTAAAACATGGACTAACACCTGCATATCTCAAAGGCAAATCTTTACCTTCAATGATCTCTTTTGCTCTCATTGCGGCCATGGCATGCTCTGATGTTCCAATCATGTATAGATCTTCACCTTCAATTTTGTAGATGACCTCTTCAAAATCATCAGCAATTACTGCACCTTCCATAGATTCTCGATTTATCATATATGGTGGTTGTATCAATGAATATTCTTTTTTTGATAGAAAATCCAGCCCATAATGAATTAGTGCTTGATTTAGTCTTACAAGATCATTTTTCAGATAATAGAATCTTGCACCTGCTACTTTAGCAGCTCTTTCTAGATCTACCAAATCCAAGTTCTCTGAAATATCAATATGGTCGTTTATTTTAAAATCAAAATTTGGAATGCTACCCCATTTTCTTACTTCTTGATTAGCATTTTCATCAGCACCTATGGGAACTGATTCATGAACGATATTTGGAATTGTTAGTGTTAATCTAGAATATGTTTTTTCGATATCTGTTTGTTCTGTTTCTAATTTTGTAAGATCCTCTGAAATCTTTTTCATCTCCGATAGAATTGACGTTGCATCTTCACCTGCCTTCTTTTTTTGAGATATCTCTAATGCAATTTGGTTTTTCTTTTTTCGTAACTCATCAGTTTTTATTATAAATTCACGTCTTTTTTGATCAGACTCAATCAAAGAGTCCAAATCAAACTCCACAGATCTTTTTTTAAGCATATCACGAATAACTTGTGGATTTTCTTTGATTATCTTTGGATCTAACATTATTCAATCACCTTTAAGACTACTTGGATATGTTCCATCACTTCATCAACTGATCCGATAAGATGCTTCATGTTCTTCTTACTTTCAAAATTAAAAACTAGTTTGTTATCAACATTTTCAACATAAAGACTCAATCCTTCTGGAAAGTCCACATTATCTGGTTCTAAAGCTTTTTTGACCGTTTCTGCCTTTTCTTTAGATATATTATTGAGAACTAGTTGTACTTGACACGTTAACGACATTTACTTCTAAATAGTTAAGAAATTCGTCCAATTTGTCTTTAGTTATTTTTGCTCCTGCTGCTGCGTTATGCCCTCCACCAATACCGTCAAATTTTTTGGCCCCAGTCCTCATCAATTCGCTTAGATTGATGTCTGATTTACAGCCAAATGATTTTCTTGATGAAAACTTTATCGTATTCTCTTCACCCTTTGTTCTCAAAATCACAATTTTTCCTGAATTTTTTGGTGAACCTGCTATCAATGATGAAATGGTACCTGTCATAGTCTCTGGCACTATGTCTTCTCCGTTTACCATCACACATGTTTCACTTTCTGAAATTCTCCATCTCTCGTTTGACAAAATGTTCATGTATTCTCTAATCATCTTTCTATAGTCTATCAAAATAGTTTCAGCCTCTCTTAGAATTTTGTTTCTATCTCCCATGCATACTGCCATTCCAACCCCTGAACGATTAATTCTTCCACATGAGTTTAACATGGTTGAAAATTCTCTACCGTCTCGCAAGAATCCTCTGTTATCTTCTCTTGGAAATGTGTATGTGTATCCAATCAGCTCTGTCATTATCTCCGTAGAGTTTTTTCCTGAAGCAAATTTTGTAATCGACTCAATAACTTGTCTTTTTTCATCTTCGTTTAGTTCCGCTGGAACCCTCCACCGACCTTCTTCTTTTAGCTTGATTCCAGATGAAGTTAACAGCGAATAACATGCATCTCTGTTCCATGTCAGACCTTCAATAAATGGCTGTGAAGTAAATGCCAAAGCGTCTGATAGTGGCCTAGTTTCTCGTCCCACTAATAATAAATCCAAGTCAATATCCACCAACCCTAATTCTTTTGCAGTATTGGCAATCTCAAAATTTTTACCTGTAAATGATTTTCTTTCTCCTTGGTCTTGTCTATCTCCTAATGCAGAAACAACTGCAATGGCAGATAAATCTGAATTTTTTTCATCCAGAGCCATTGATGCAAGATATGCCATTCCGCCAGCACATATGTCAACTCCACCATCAATCCCATATTTCCATGAATTAATGACATTTTGATTATCTATCTCCTCATCTGAAATTTGATGATGATCTAAAATTATCCAATTATCTGTTAATGCATTATCTAATTCCTTTGCAAAACCGCCACCTAGATCAGTTACAATGTGAAAATCTCTGGAATCTGTTTTGAATGATTCCACTATGTTTTTACTAAATTCTTTTGATGTTCTAACTGTACATTTAGCCCCTGCTCTGATTAGTGCTTTGGTAATTATGCTACCTGATGTAAGCCCATCACAATCAATATGTGTAGTTACAGAAATTGATTTTTTTGATTTTATACAATCTGAAATTTTATCTTTGAATAATGAAAGTGACTCATCAAGTGATTTTGTCATTACTCTAGTTGAGCAACAACTGATTTATATTTCCAAGTTTTAGGAATTCTTCCCACCCTTTTGTAGTATACTGATAGTCTATGAACTTTGGCTTCGATTAACTCTAAAGATCTAACATTTCTATTGTCTCCTTTGTTTGATTTGAGGTGTTTTTGAAGATTGACAGCTTTTCTAACAATGTTGTCTAAATCTTCGGGCATCTCTGCTTTCAAATCATGTTCTTCTAAAACCTGATCCATGCTTTTTTTGATCATTGGTTTGATTAGAGGAATTGCATGTTGATCTCTTAGTTTGATTCCAATTTGACTAGGAGTTAATCCATCTTTGGAATACTTTACCACTAGTTCTTCAATTTCAGCAGGACTTTGTGTTACCCAAGAAGGTGCACGAAGTGTAGCTGGTCTAATAGAGTGTGATTTCCCATGTCTGTGTGTGTGGACTCGTCCCATAATTTGGCTGATCATAGAACAGAATTAAACGTTACTTATACTGATCTCGTACATTATATCGAAATTTGGTGTTTAGAATAAAAGTTAAATAAGTCTCTGGCTTCACAACGAACAGGTAAACGGTATGAATACAAAAATACTATTAGCAGCATCCTTAATCGCTGTATTCACTATGGGATTCTATGCAGAAGATGCAATAGCATTTGCACAATACATGGGTAACGTCGGTAGTGAAGGAGAAACCGGATCATACACACTAGAAGAAGCACTTGAGATTCAAAGAAGAAGAATCGAAGCAGCTGCAGCAAATCCATCTTCTGGTTCAGGAACACCATATCTTGATGCCAGTGGTGTAGTTGGCGCTTCAGTAATTGCTGGTGCAGTATTCGGTGGTATTGCAGGAGCTTTCTTCTTAAGAGGAAGATCTGGCAAATACGCAGCAATGGGTAGAGGATAAAAACCTCACAACTTTCTTATTTTATTATATACACTCTAGTGGATACTGATCTCGTACTTTCTGATAATAAAAGAAATGTATATATCGCACAAATTGAGCCAAACTATCATGATTCCTATCGTAGGTACTTTCCTAAGTATCCTGTCTTCACTTACAGGACAATTGGGACCAAACTATGATCCATTATTCTACGATGTAATGATTTACATCTTCGGAACCATGATGTTTACTATATTCCTTCTTGGAATTATTTCATTCTGGTTACGTGTACACGGTTGGGCTTACAAAGACAATCGTGAGAGATGGGTTGATGAATTGGACAGACACTTTGAAAGAGAAGGTATCGGTCTTATTCCAGACAATGGCAAATACTGGTAAGGTTACTTCCTTTCTTTTCATTATTTTTAATACCTTCTAGTGGAAACTATTTTTTTCACTCTAGTAATTGATTTTTTTACAAAGTCTACAATACTAATTTTCTAGTTATGGAATTTACCTTAATCACTAATTTCTAGTTCTGGCAGGAAGTCTTTATCTTTGGATGAGTCATAATCCTTTGAAGTAAACATTGCTTTGTAGTGATATTTGTCCTGTATTGGGGTTTTGAGACCATTCTCTGACAATCTATCGTTTACATAGATTTCTGTTTTTGACTCTTCCATATCTCTAATTTGAAACTTGGAAATGTACAAGAAATGCCCTATTTCGAAATTGGGGTTTTCTGTCCATTCTGCATATACTGTCCCATCATTAGAAAGTGTGTATATTGCTCTTTGACAACCTTCTGTAATTCCAATGTTTGGCTGAACTTCGGCTTTTTGACCATCAACAATCATCTCAAATGTAAATGATATTTTCCAATCCGTGTCCATATTGTTAATGCACGCATTGTGTGGCTGTCCTCCTATCATGGGGTTTACTACCAAACTGGTAAGTAATACTGCAATACCACCTATGGCAGCACTTATCACTAGAAATCTTATTGTCTTCTTTCTCTTGTACGGATCCCCCATTCCAGGATATTTCATAATGTGATGACTTGACAGATTCCTTAAAGTCCTTTCTTTTACTCAATTACTATCTCAATTGTATCACATTGGTCTTGATGATCTGCAAGAAAATATGTAATTTCATCAGAGTCAATTTCAAGCCACTCTGATTCTCCTTGATAAACAAGATAGTCTTCTACAAACATATCTTTTGGGCCTGTCAATCTGACCATTACTCTTTCCTTTTTTGATTTTATCTCAAAAGGTAATTTGAGAACTTTGCCTCTTCGTTGATTTTGAATGTTTACTTTGTATTTGTCATTTCGAAATTCTGTTTCTCCGAAAAAATAACTTTGAAAAATATCTAACTTGATTATCTTGAAACTTAGCATATCTCAATTATTTTTTTCCAGAACATAAACTTGGTTTGTTGAGCTTACGTTGCCGTATGATAAATCTAGAAAATGAAAAAGTAGGGTTGTTTAGATTACTTGCCAGGGTCGTGTTGCAAACGTAATGACATATCCAACACCGATAATAATTGATTGATATGCGATGTTAGTATATGGGATTGGTTTGATAATTGGATCTCCTTCAACAACTACTGTTTGACCTGGACCAAGTCCTGGACCAACTTTTGCTACATTGAGTTGGGTGTGTACGTGGTATACACCTGCTTCAAGTGCTTTGGCTGATAGTGAGTAATCGACGACAGCGTTACCAGGAATGTCAAAGACGTTTCCTGGTGGATCTCTTGCCAACATCTCCCATCTGTTACCTGCGTTGGTTGACTCTGTGAAAATAGATAGCCATCCTCTTAGGTCTCTTTCTACTAAACTAACTAATGTTCCTTGAACTGTCAAGGTTTCGCCAGTTTGTAGGGATTGTCTGTTGAAGGTTTCATCCTCAATTCTGATGAAACGACTCTGGAGTTGTGCTTGGACACCGTGTGCATCTGCAGTTGGAAGTACGGATTCAACCCAGTTGAAGCCTAATGTTCCTAGTGCAAGTACTACAGCTAGTCCAAATACGAAAATTGTTTTTTCGACCATAGTTATCCCTAAAGTGTGGAAACAAAATACATCGTTATATGTTTTACCTTCACAACGAGGATCGATACTGTGCTTGTTGTAAAACATTAATGTATAACATTGAAATTGAGAAAAATTTAATCTAAATTTTAATATTGTAGATTTAAAAATATGTAATATTTACATATAATTTTGTAATGTATGTAATATTTCTTGCAAAATATACAATATCTAAAACTCTTACTTTATATCCCGAACTAACATGATAGTATGCATGGCACAGATGCCCGCATTAATCCCAAAAGAAGTTGAGATCCAGAGACTAAAGAAAATCTGGCTCATCGTTATTGCTATGGGTTCAACTGCAGCATCAGTCGAAGTCGATAACTTCGTTGATGGTTCTTTGCATCAAACCTCTATCAGAGATAGTGCTTTCACACCAGCTCACTGGTGGCTATATTCCCACTTCATCACATTACCACTTGGATGGGGAGCAGCAGCAATCTATGATAGAAAAATTCCAGTTCTTAGAGGCCCAAATAATTCAATGAACACTGGATTGAAGATGACCATTCTTGGTTACCTTGCAACCATGTTTACAATTGGTGTCAATGAGATGTGGCATTTCTGGTTTGTAGAAGAAATCTTTGCAGTTCCAAACCATTGGATGTTTAACATGGGAGTCGTAGTGGCTTTCATGGGTGCACTAGCATACGTAGTTAGAGTATATGCTCGACTCGTAGAACTAGGCGCAGAAACTCCTGGTGAGAACCCATACGTAGCAGAGATGTACAAGATGGCCTTAGAAGGCAAATTGTACAGCAGATCAATTCCATAGAAAAAGTGCATTAGCACATTTTTTCTCTTTTATTATTTTTTAAACGACGCAGATCGTACATGTCTCACTACTTTAAGAAAGACTTAAAAGAATCTGAATTAGAATAATTCCAGAATGACTCTTCCTAAAGGATTCGGTTCTGGCGGCACTGGTGGATCATCAAGTGCTGATGTAGAACGAATGATTGGTAGACGCGTTGAAAACATGACCGGTATGATTACCGTTTCATTCATAGCAGCATGGTTGGCAACTTTTGGTGGAACTGCAGCAGGATACTTCTATTATCCATGGGCATATCCAACTCAAAGTGGTCACTTTGCATTCATCGTATTGACAATCATTGAGACAATAGGTTACATCTTCTGTGTTAAAGTCATGGAAGAAGGTTCCAACAAAAACAGTAACGGACTCGTTGCTGGAGTAGTAGCCGCTGTTACAGTAGGTACACTATTCATATCACTATACGTTGGTTACTAAAAGGTAAACCACTCAGACACTCTTTTTCATTTTCCTTTTTCGTTAAGATTAACGATCTTCATCACACTCTAAAATTTTATATACTGACCGTTTCTTCACCTTCTTATGGTCTGGTTAAGACGATGTACACACTACTTATTCATAGTAGTAGTTGCAGTTAACTCAACACTGTTAACAATTAATGCAGGAGACTACATCTTCTACACTGACTGGGCTTGGACTTCGTACACGGTATTTTCAATATCGCAAACGTTGATGCTAATTGTAGGTGCAACATATTACCTAACATTTACTGGCGTTCCAGGCACAGCAACGTACTACGCTCTAATTATGACAGTATACACATGGGTAGCAAAAGGTGCATGGTTTGCACTCGGATATCCATATGACTTCATTGTAACTCCAGTTTGGTTACCATCAGCAATGCTGTTGGACTTGGTCTACTGGGCAACAAAGAAGAACAAGCACTCCTTGATACTGTTTGGCGGCGTACTAGTAGGAATGTCATTACCATTGTTCAACATGGTAAACCTGATGACAGTAGCAGACCCACTAGAAACGGCATTCAAATATCCAAGACCAACATTGCCACCATATATGACACCAATCGAACCGCAAGTAGGCAAATTCTATAACAGCCCAGTTGCTCTCGGTGCAGGTGCAGGTGCAGTATTGGCATGTACATTTGCAGCTTTAGGTTGTAAATTGAACACTTGGACATACAGATGGATGGCCGCATGGTCAAAGTGGGACTAAAACTCCAACCTTTTCCTTTTCATTTTATTATTTTCTCTTAGAGGATTCTCTACATTTCAAAAATATTTTTTCGAAATCTTCCCAGTTACAAAATCTGTATTTAACTTATTTCACGACTAGAAAAAAGTTAGTTCAAGATCAAATAATTTCACCCAAGGATCTGATAATGAATTATGTGATAATAATTATTGAAACAAGTCTTTGATCACATTTCTCCTGTTATTCCAAAACCATTTGTAAAATGGGCTGGCGGAAAACGTCAATTGATTCCGATTCTAAATGAGAATTTACCTAAAACTTTTGGTACTTATTTTGAGCCTTTCTTGGGTGGTGGGGCATTACTTTTTCATATGCTAACAGAACGCACCGCACAGAAATGTAGTATCTCTGATCTTAACTCTGATCTTGTTTTGTCATATACCACAATACGAGATAGGGTGGAATCTCTAATTATCTCATTAAAAAATCATGAACATAATTATCAAAAAGACTCCAAATCATACTATTACTCTATTAGAGAAAGTAATCCTAAAAGCCAAATTGAAAAAACTTCTCGATTGATTTTCTTGAATAGAACTTGTTTCAATGGATTGTATAGAGTCAACAGTAAGGGAAAATTCAACGTTCCATTAGGCAAGTACACCAATCCAAATATTGTAAATGAAGACAACCTTCGTTCTGTAAGCCACATTTTACAATCAAGCAAAGTCGACATCCAGTGCAGGGATTTTGAGGCAGTTCTTAGGGATGCCAAAAAAGGCGATCTTGTATATTTTGATCCTCCGTATCAACCAGTTAGTGACACTGCTAATTTTACAAGTTACACAAACAAAGATTTTACTTTTGATGATCTAAGTAGACTGGCAGAACTTTGTATGAATTTGGATTCAAAAGGATGTAAAGTACTTTTGTCTAATTCCAATTCTAAAGAAGTTGCAGATATGTTCTCAACAAAACATTGGACTGTAAGCAAAATTCATGCAAACCGTTCAATTAACTCCAATTCTAAAAAGAGAACTGGTCATTTTGAATTATTGATTAAAAATTATTAGAAGCTTCGAACGGGATCTGAACCCGCGACCTTTACATTACCAAGGCATCTTGATTTAGACGACTCATTCTGGGAACGCTATAATCAGCATCTTCAAAATACCTATCATAAGACTACTCTACAAACCCACAAATGCTATAGTAGGAAATATGCCCATATTCTCACTGATGGCAATGCTCAGGAATTGCTTACCCTATCTAATCGTAAACGTCAGATGGTAATGGCTGTATTGGCATCATTATCTAAATTCATGGGATGCTATGATTATTGGGAATTAATTAAGAAACGCCATCAGCTGAAATGGTCGTATAGTGATGGGCTTAGTTTCTTTAATGCTATCACTAATGGGCATAATCTTGATTCAATGTTAAAATGGCTCAAAAATACTATTTACAAATTACCTGAATCTGATGCTAATATCTTGATTTATTGTACTGTTACAGGATTAAGGCCTACTGAGGCATGTCATAGTATCGAACTGATTCAGACGGATCTCGATAATTATCTAAATAAGGATTCTATGATGCTAGAGCATTTCAAATATCCTGATCAATTCCTTAGAAAAACTAAGCATGCCTTTGTTAGTATTGTTGATGATTCAATAATTGAATTAGCACAGAATGCTTCTCAACGAAGTTACAATTCAACTAGAATGCTATTACGTAAACAAGGAATTGAAATGCACATGGCTTACTGTAGGAAGATCTTTGCTACTTATCTTAGAAATAATGGAATACAACCTGAAATCATTGATCTCTTACAGGGACGTGTTCCGAAGTCTGTATTTTTAAGACATTACTATAAACCTGATCTTGAACAATCTACTCGATTAGTAATTGAAAAGCTATTAGATGAAATTACTAATTGATACTTATTCTTTCTTACTTAGCTATATAGCTAAGATCAATGATCAAGATCTTGACACGTTATAGCTAGCTTGTATAAGAAAAATTTGCTGTATGTTGGTATTTTAGAGAGATCTAATATAAAAGCAGTATTATGCTCTCACTAATCTGTAGTTCGAAATATTACGTCAAAGAACCTCTTTGTAGTTGAACCATTAATTGTAGAAAGCAAAATAATTTTGTTCCTAATGAAATTCAATAAAATCAACAAATTCTAGGTAGATACACCAAATTAAAGCAGAATGAGATGTTCTAACCATTAATTGTAGAAAACGAATGATAGTTCGAACCTAATGAAATTCTAAAAAATCAATTAAATCTAGGTTGACACACATTATGAAATACGTATATGAGTACGGCATACATAATTGATCCGATTTATTAATTACATATTTTCATATATTGCATGTTTTGTGGACACTGCGGTTCTGAGATGGATGACGATCACAAGTTCTGTCCATCATGTGGAAAGCCATTAAAATCAGAATCTAGCACCATTATAGATAACACTGGACAGTCCATGGAAGCCAAAACTCCTGAAATTAAAGAAAAAATGTACTTTGAAGGGGATGGTGAATTAGTAGTTAAAAAGATAGAACATCGTGGTGGGGGACGAAAGGTTGCTAGTTGGCTAGCAGGTGGCCCAATAGGGTATCTAGCATTTGGACGTGATAAAACTCAAAAATCCAAAGCCAAGGGAAAACTTGTAGTTACTGAAAAGGCAATTTATTGTGCAGGAAATGAATACCCATTTGATAAAATTCTAAGTTTGGCAAGAATTGGAACAATGCACAAATCAATTTTGGTTAATTTTCAAAATGACGTTGCAGGTCAAAGATATGATATCAAATTAGAAATTAAAACCAAGGAAATGGATAGACTATTTGCTGCTCTAGAAAGTGCAAGAATGTCTAAGGTTGGTTTCTAAGTTCTAGAATGACATGAAGAAAATTTACATCTATACGGGAATTGGTGCTTGGATGGTATTCCTATTGATAATCGTTATTGGAATAACTACATCTGATTCATCGGATAATCAGGTTGTTAAAGAAAGAAGAACATTTCAAATGAACGAGGTGGTAACACATCCTATTTCTGATGATCATAACATCGCAGTCAAAGTTACAGATGCTCGTATTATTCTGGATTCTAAAACACCACAAACCTGCATTATGAGTAATTGCATAGATGACAGGAAACCTGGAAAATATGTTTTGTCAGTAATGATGGATATCACTAATCTAGGAAATGATGAATACTATGACAGTCCATATTCATTTGAAATAGAAGATAATGATGGGAAAAGATATGGTTTGGCGTCAAGACATCTTGGATTCAATTCCATTGAAATATTAAAAGGTGAATCCTACAAAGCAAAAATTGTCTATGATGTAGATCTTCCAATGTCACAATATACAATGGTGTTAAAAAAACACTGGAGTGACACTGAAACTGCAATTTCTTTAGATAACCTACAGAAATTCAGGCCAAGTCTATGTCAAGGAACTACTGATTGTTTTGGAGGATTTGTTAAAAAAATAGTTGATGGTGATACCTTGGATATATTAGATGTTGAATCAGGCGAAGTCAAGAGAATCAGATTATCTCTAGTTGATACTCCTGAAACTGGAGAAAGAAATTTTGAAAATGCTAAAGACTTTACAGCTGGATTCTGTCCCGTAGATTCCTATGTTTTATTTGATGAAGATGATGGTCAAACAGAAGGTTCCTTTGATAGAATGATTGGAAAATTACTCTGTGAGGGAGAACCAATCAATGCGAGTTTATTGGAGCACGAACTTGCTGTTATTGATACTAGGTTTTGTGGAGTAAGCGAATATTCAAGTGAATCATGGGCAAAGGACTATGGTTGTAACTAATCTGTAAACGTCCACGTTATAAAATCAACTTAACATCCATAGATGACTAGGTGTGTATGGGGAATTGAAGAATTTATAAAAAATACTGCTTATTTTATGACATTATGATCAATTTTAAATTCTAGTTGATGATTGTAATTTCATGTCACAGGGAAAGGATGAAAAAAAGGACAAAAAAAATGACACCAAGCAAACTACACAAAACGATTCTAGTCCTAGGGCATTACTGAAAGAAAATCACACTATCGTAATTGCTATAATGGTAATAGCACCATTCATGTTCTTCTTTGGATGGGTATTGTTGGTTTACAAAGATGCGGTTTTGTTAGAAAAAATGACTGCTCTTCTAAGTGGAATTGTAGCTGGTGTATTGGGATACTATTTTGGTCAGAGACCTACACAACAATTATCAGAACAAGTAAAAAAAGTACAATCTGAATCTGATGATCATAGGCATGATGCTGCAGAGGCTGCTAATGATTTCTTAGCATTGGCAGAACAATTTGAAAATTTTAAAAGACAGTTTGATGAAATTAAAAAATTGGGAGAAGAAGAAAATGAGTGAAAATGAAGAAAAACACAGCGATGTTTTGAAAAATCTAATGGACGAACTAGGTCTAGATTCAAATAAAATACTCTCTAAAGATTTAAGGCAAGAACTCCTAAACAAAATAATTCAACTTAATTCAACTTCAAAAGATAATCCAAATTCATTGAAACAAGATCTAAAAAAACAACTTCTAAGTGATAAAATGAAAGAGCTTAGTTCTCAAATGGAACAAACAGAAAAAACCCTTAATGAATTAAAGAAAAAACACTATTTGAGAAGACGTTAATCTATACCTGTAAATATCTACGTCATTAAATCAACTTAACATCCATAGATGACTAGGTGTGTATGGGGAATTGAAGAATATTTGATAAATAACGTACCAAAATAAATGATGATAAAACAGCAATTAGCTGGTATCAAGTCAAAGTTTGGTATAACCTAATGTTAAAATTCATTTTTGCATATTCATAATCGTGGATAATAACAAGTCAAATCCAATACCTCAATGGGTTGTAAAAGGTAATTCTGTGCATTTTCGAAATGGGAATATGGTGAAATTTGCAGGCAAACGCAGTAATGATTTTTATCTCATAATGAAGGATGAATCAGATTCATTTCATGTGAACTTTACAATTAATGATAATACATATGGTTTACATACAAAAGATGAAAAAACTAGTGAACGTAAATTCCTTCTAAATGTGTATTCTGATGTCATTGTGGATCTAGTAAGATACTGGCAAAAAAGAAAACCAGAATGGGTAAAGGAATTCCCGTCTATTTTCTATAAAAGGCATGATGAATATGTAATTGATGTTAATACAAACCAAGTACCAAATTTACGATGGCAAAAGGGGATATGTGATATTGAACCTGAAGATGTAATTCCTAATGCATTATCTAAGGACAAAATAATTAATCTAAAATTTTCACAAGGTCTAATCTATACCCAATTAGGTGTTTGCAAAGGAATGTTGATGCCTCATAAAAAATCAAAGAAATTAATTCAAATTGACAGAGCATTAACAGATATGGTTCTTAATTCTGCTATTGGTATTAATGCCCTTAAAGAATCCATTAAAAAAGAATACAAAAATTATGTCAATTCTAAAAAAACCCAAAATGCTTAAGTTCATACAAATCTAACACAACTATTGGGATTTTTTAATCCATTCAAAAAAAGTCGAATGCAAGTAAACAGAGAAAATCAATCACAAGGAAAACAAGGAGAAGATAAAATTCGACAAAATTATGAGTTTAATGGATACGAAGTTGAACGCACTGGAAAAGGTCATGATTTCAAAGCTACAAAACGAGATTGGTTAACTGGAAAAAAACAAAAACCAATCTACATTGAAGGTAAAACTGGTTCTTCTAAATTATCCAAATTACAGAAACAGAAGCAAAGACAATTTGGTAAAAGATACGTAGTTGAACGTCTGGAACCAACCATATTTGGATTAGTACATGAAAATAGCATATTAGGATCAAAATCTCAACTAAAACCAAACAAAACTAGAAAGACAAAATCTGATCCATTTGGGTTGAATAATTCTACTAATATGTTGGGTTTTGGAACTCCCAAAACAAAATCAAAAACCAGAAAGTCAAAATCAAAATCAAATGATTTCAATAGTGCATTTTGGGGAAATTCCTCTACAACTAGTAAGAAATCTAAAAGAAAGAAAGACGAATGGTCAATTTGGTAAATTATTACAAAATCAATAAAAGGTAAGTGAAGAATCTCGTAATATGAGAAAAATACCCATTCTAGTAGGGATTGCACTCCTAACTGGAGGGATAATTGCAGGATTGTCAATCAATGTATCTGCTGACGAATCGCTTATTCCATCATGGATTAAAAATACTGCTGGATTTTGGGTAGATGGACAAATCGGTGATAGTGAATTCATTAGTGCATTACAGTTTCTTGTGAAAGAAGGCATTCTTGTTATTCCGACAGAAGGTAATTCTCAAGATGAAATCCAATCTGATGATTTTGTCAATGAAGAAATTAAATCATTATTTCCATTTAGGCATGAATTGGGATTGGAGTGGGTAATAGAACTTAACACTGATTGGGAAAATAATATTGAAAATACAATAGGAAATCAAGTGTACTATTACAATCCAACAGTTGCAGGATTTAACACACCTGAAGTTTGGGTAACTATTTGGAAATTTGACAATCTTGATGCTCCTGCAGATGAATTAGATTATGTTTATTCAGAAAAAGTTGTCAAAACAGGAGGTTTTACAGAATTATCTGTACCTAAATCTCCATTTGAATTCGATAAGGAATGTTATGCCGTACAACGAATTCTAGATGGAGGTAGAGAAATGGTTGTTATAGAATGTTATTTGAAAGACAGCCCATTTTATGCAAGTGTGGCAGTTACTGGAGATCCATGGGACTTTAAAACAGAACGTGATTTAGATTGGTTTCCTACAGCTAATAAATTCATGACTTCATCATTGGATAAGATTAGGGATCTGAAACACTGACATGTTTAGTAAAATAGAAAGAGAATATCTGAATGACACTAGTCCCTTTTCAAAGTCATACAGTTACGTACTAGAACATAGAATTAAAGAAAAGATACAACAACTATATCGTCTAGAACTCCCATTAATTGAGCGGAATCAAAATCTTACGGAATTCCATAAAAAACTTACAGAAAATAATAAGCTTCGAACGGGATCTGAACCCGCGACCTTTACATTACCAATGTAACGCTCTACCAGGCTGAGCTATCGAAGCACAAATTTGTCCTGTAGAAAATCCTTATAATTCTTCATTCTGGGCCAATTTACTCTAAACTGTTAAATTTCACTCAGATTTTCATCCTTTTGGAGGAGTAATCAAGCCTGGCCAAAGTAAGCACTGTGCTTTTGGACATGCAGGACTTAAGATCAAATAATGGGTGATCCTGTCTCTCAGGAGTTCGTGGGTTCAAATCCCACCTCCTCCACCTTATCTTGGATTTTTTATTCCTCTAGAGTTTAGAACTTCGTAAACGTCTGGCAGTGAAAATACAAAGCCAACATGGACACAATCTTTCTCATCGCAGAGCTGACAAAACAATTCTCCTTTCTGAATTGCAACTTCTGCGATTCTATTTTTGATATTGTCTTTTAGTATAACACGATCATCATCAACGGAAATTTTTTCAATCTTTGGAGCATATCTTGCAAAGGTCTTGTCCTTTTGCATCATCTCCTCTAACATGTAAGTTACATAACCTGCAAAACTGTTGACGCCCTTCATTGTTAGGTCGTCTTTACTCTTTTGATAAATTTCATGGAATTTATCATAAACAGTTTCTGAAACAGTTATTGATTTGAATCCGGCT
>PFRJ01000075.1 GCA_002788515.1 Nitrosopumilales archaeon CG_4_9_14_0_2_um_filter_34_16
AATTACACAGCTGGACAACCAGTACCTCTTCACAAAAACGGTATCTTCATCAAAGGTTGGGCAGAAGACGCCGCTCTATAAGCAGCATCTTTTAGCACATTCTTTTTTCTTATTTTTAATTATTCAAAAAGATTTTTTCTTGATTTCTTTTGGTAAATTCTTTACAAAATATTTTAAGAATTTATCATCTTTATCATAATGCAATTCTGAAAATTTATTATTTACAAAAAAGTCGTTCCATGTTTTTTCAAATGTAGGAAAGTCACTTGGCTCAAAATTCAATCTTGAAGTTTCATGGTGTGCCGCAGGAAATATGTCTGAAATTTCTATTGGAATTACTCCTAATTGAGGATTGTATTGACACACTTGAAATGATTCAAAATCTTTGAATCGCTTTTTTAATCCAACATATTCGTGAGATAGATATCCAGGTTTTGTATTGGATTCTTTAGTGATGATGAGTTTATTTTTCTTTGACTTGAATTTTCTAACCATTTTATGGAATGTTTGAACCTCTGGACGGTATTGATCCTCTTTGCTGTACAAGAAAATAGCTTTCTCTTTAAATTTAGGGGTACCTAAACCAAGAAATTCATAATTTTCTGTCATCACTTCGATCATCTCAAATAACTTTGGATGGGCCCTTGCTTTTTTTATAACATATTCCCATAACCTACCTTCATGAATTGCCTGTTTTACTTTGTCCACTTCAAGTTTAATTGCATACAAGTTGTGAATTGCTAACTGGTTGATCTTTTCTGTTGATTCTAACTGACGGAATTCATCAGGAGTATATTTTGAACATATCTCACAATTACATGGAAATACTGTAATATCTGACAAATATCGTGTGCCATCATCTGTTATGTATCTTAGTTGTTTGGCATAAAGCATGTATGAGGCTGAGTCAAATGTATCACATCCCAAGGCTATGGCAAATGGTATTGTGAGAGGATGTCCTGCACCAAAAAGATGTAGCGGAACAGAGTGTGGCATATGTTTTTTTGCAGCTACTATCATCTGAGCCAACAGTCTATACTCATATGATTCCATAAATTCAACTGGACTTCCTAAGGCAAGCATTTGAAAACCCATATCTACCAAACTCTTTGTAGATTTTCCAACAAGATCAAAATGTTCTCCTCCTTGAATTGGACCAATCCAAATTTGCCCATTATCTTCACTGTTCTCAAGTGTTTGTTTTGAAACTTCAAGTGTATGTTTTACATATGCTTCTGCTTTTTTAATTGGCATTCCATATCCGGTTGGCTTATCAAGTGGAATTGCAAAATCTGTTAAAATTCCCTTTTCAAAATTTGCCATTTCTGGTGGTGTCACCTCGACATCCCCATATTCAAGAACTTGGTATCCTCCAGAATCTGTCATGATTCCGCCATCAAAATCAATTATCTTGTGAATTCCTTTTTCAACAGCATCATCTCCATAATTATTTCTTGTAATGTATGCATTGGTAATTACTAGATCAAACCCCATCTCTCGAATTTTTTTAGATGGAATTGTCTGTTTGACTGGATGAATAACTGGAACATATGCTGGAGTCTCAATTTTACCATGATTTGTATAAAGAGTACCAATTCTTCCAGCTAAATCTGTTTTAGATATTTCAAACAAGCAATTACATCAATTCAAAGGCATTATTTAATCAATCAACAAAAAATTTTCCCAAATCATTATTTTTTCTCACCAATTCTAGCCAATCAACTTCTTCACTCCCTTCATTTTCCATAATTACCCTCATTACATTTTTGGTTACTTCTGAAATTGTTTTTCCACTAACATTGATCTGAAATACTTTCTCTTGAAGTCTGTTGATTGCATCATTAGCAATAACTCCTAGAATTTCACTACCTGTATTTTCTCTGATTTTTCTCTCAGAGTATTTTCTATCATTGTAAACCGGAATCAAATCATATGGGCTTCTTCTTAACACAATCATTATTTTTATCTGATTTTTTCTTAAAACATAGGGTGCCAAATGTCCTACGACTATATCTTTGTCTGAAATTTTTTGTTTTAATATTTTTTCTAGTTCTTCTACATCTACATCATTTGTATCATCATTTTGTTCAAATAATCCTGAATCCCTTGCAACTTCGTTAATATCTACAATTGATAACTTCATCATTTCAGCAATTTTGTGTGTGATCGTATGTTTTCCAACTCCTGGATTTCCAGTAATCACTATTGACATAATATGAAATCATCATTGACTAGATTAAACGATTTCTGCAATACTAATAAGTAGAATTAGATTTTTCAGAGTATTGCAAATTGGTTTACTTGGAAAAGCAAATGTGGGAAAATCAACTTTCTTCTCGGCTGCAACTGAAACTCCAGTAGCCTCAGGAAATTTTCCTTTTACAACTATTGAACCAAACATTGGCGTAGCATATGTCAAAGCTGATTGCGCTTGTAAGCATTTTAAAATTAAACATGAAAATGAATTATGTGTAAATGGTACACGTTTCATTCCAGTAAAACTAATCGATGTTGCAGGATTAGTTCCTGGTGCACATGAAGGTAAAGGATTGGGAAACCAATTTCTTGATGACGCAAGACAAGCTGAAGTTTTAATTCATGTTGTTGATATTGCAGGAACAACCGATATTCAGGGACAACCTATTCCAGGTGGAACACATGATCCATTGGAAGATATTGCTTTTGTTCAAGACGAGTTTGATCAATGGTTTGCAGACATTCTAAAAAGAGAATGGGATAAGATTACTAGAGAAATAGATCAAAAGCGAGCAAAACTAACTGATGGTATTGCAAAACGATTTACTGGATTAGGGATTAAAGATTTCCAAGTTCAAGAGGTTCTTCAAAAATTAGGATTTATGGCTAAAAATCCTAAGGAGTGGGTAGAATCTGACATCCAAACCTTTGTCAAAGAATTACGGAAAAATACAAAACCTATGATTATTGCTGCAAACAAAGCAGATCTTTGCAAAGATCTTGATATTATCAAAAAAATCCCTGACATTGTGATTCCTTGTAGTGCAGAAACTGAGTTACTTTTACGAAAGGCATCAAAAGCAGGAATTGTAAATTATTCTTCTGGCGATGAAAGTTTTACCATTGTAGATGGAAAAGAAATTCCTCCACCACAACAAAAAGCACTTGATTTGGTAAAATCTGTTTTTTCAAAAATCCACACAACTGGCATTCAAAAAATTCTAAACACTGCCGTTTTTGATTCATTAAAATTTATTGTCGTATATCCTGTAGAAGATGAGACAAAACTCACAAACAAAGATGGTGTAATTTTACCTGATACAAAATTGGTTCCACAAGATTCGACTGCCAAAGATCTGGCAGGTCTGATCCATGCAGATATTGCAAAAGGATTCTTGCACGCAATAGACTGTAAAACTAAACAAAGGATTAGTGGTGATCAAAAACTAAAAAATGGCGATGTAATCAAAATTGTATCTACATTAAGTCGTGGCTAGTATGATTGGATTGGGAATTGAAAGCACAGCTCATACATTTTCTTGCGCTATAATTAAAAAAAATGGAAAGAAAGGACAAATTCTTTCAGATGTTAGAAAAATTTATCGTCCTGACGAGGGTGAAGGAATTCATCCTCGTGAAGCATCTCGTCATCATATTGAGAATAGCTCACTAGTACTATCTGAGTGTCTTGAAAAAGCAAATGTCTCCATCAAAGATCTGGATATTGTTTCATATGCTGCAGGTCCTGGTTTAGGACCATGTTTACGTGTAGGCGCTGTAGTCGCAAGATCTTTGGCATCTTTTTACAAAATTCCCATATATCCAGTGAATCATGCAATAGGACACATTGAGTTAGGAAAATTACTCACTGGTGCAACTAACCCTCTTGTACTTTTGGTCTCTGGAGGACATACCATGCTTTTGGCATTTCTCAATAAGCAATGGAGAGTCTTTGGTGAAACTTTGGATATTACTCTTGGTCAATTACTAGATCAATTTGGACGATCAATTGGTTTTGCATCTCCATGTGGAAAAAATATTGAAGAGTTGGCAAATGCTTCTTCAAACTATGTTACTTTGCCTTATTCTGTGAAGGGAAATGATGTGTCATTCTCTGGATTGTTATCTGCAACCAAGTCAATTGCGATGAAAAGCAAAGTTGATGCATGCTATTCACTTCAAGAAACTGCATTTGCTATGATAAGTGAAGCAGTAGAGCGTGCTTTATCATTTACAAGAAAAAAAGAATTGATGGTAGTAGGAGGGGTTGCAGCTAACAAACGACTGTCTGAAATGCTACAAGATGTATGTAAGCGACATGGTTGTAATTTTTTTGTAGTTCCGTTACAGTATGCCGGAGATTGTGGAAGTCAAATTTGCTGGACTGGTTTATTAGAATCTCAAATAAAACCAGGTACTGCCTTAAAAGATACATTTGTTACACAATCTTGGAGATTGGATTCTGTTAAAGTTGATTATTGATTTTTGTATTCATTAATTGCCTGTTCAATAACTTTAACCCAACTCTTAGTATTGAAAACTCCAAACTTGAAAGTTTGTTCGCCTTTGTCTGTTTTTGCTGTGAAACATACTTTTTTCATTAGTAATCCCTCTTTCCATGTTTTTGTTATTTTATCTAATGGAATATCTAACACTGTATCTCCAAAACGCTTAGAAAAGTCCATTATTCTTGCATTAGTTTTATCAAATGCTAATCTTTTATTTGTTAATGTTAGAATTCCTGCACCTATCTCATCTTCACTGCAGTCTTCTTGTTTAACTCGTTTTTCTCCTTCATCCATGATTAATTTTTATTGAATTCCTCTGGATATAATGTTAATGAAACTAATCAAAAAAGGAGCTGAAGCAGATCTTTATCAAACTAAATGGCAAAATTCTAACGCAATACTAAAAATTAGAAAAATCAGAACCTATAGAAATTCTTCTCTAGATTTGAAAATTCGTAAACACAGAACAATTAAAGAATCTCAAATGCTCTCTCTTGTAAAATCCTTTGGAATCCCGACTCCTCTTGTTTATTTTGTAAATTTAGATCAAACTTCAATAACCATGCAAGAAATTCCTGGAAAACCAGTTCATGATTTACCTGAATCAAAAATTACCAAACTATCCAACGATATTGGAAAATTAGTTGGTACTTTACACAAGAACGGAGTCATGCATGGCGATTTAACAACTTCAAATTTTATTCTACATCGTAATACTGTGTTCGTAATTGATTTTGGATTGTCTCAAACTTCAATAAAACCTGAAGATCACGCTGTTGACTTGAGATTAATTAAAGAAATTCTCAACAGCGCTCATGCCAAAATCATGGTATCTTCTTGGAAAAATTTCCTAAATGGATACAAATCTATAGTTGGTCATGCCTATTATACCAAAATAACTAAACTAGTTTCAGATATAGAAAGTCGTGGTAGGTATGCACAAGTCGTTTGATCTATTTTTTGTATCTTCAAACAATCACAAATATCATGAGGCTAAAAATATTTTAGATTCATTTGGAATTCGTCTTGGATTCATAAAATCCAGATTAGAAGAAATCCAATCAAACTCCCTTTGTGATATTGCTATGGCAAAAGCAAGTTATGCATTTTCTCAATTCAAAAAACCTCTGATAATTGAGGATGATGGATTGTTCATTGATTCTATTGGCGGCTTTCCAGGTCCTTATTCTTCATATGTTTTTAAAACAATTGGAAACAGAGGAATTCTTAGTCTTTTAAAAAATAATAGAAAAGCAAAATTTGTTTCAATCATAACTTATTGCGATAAGACTACTCTGCAATCATTTGAAGGAAATCTAAATGGTAAAATATCGAAATCACAAAAAGGAAAAGGTTGGGGTTATGATCCTATTTTTGTTCCAAATAATTCAGTGAAGACATTTGCTGAAATAAATAACAAAAATGAATTGTCTCACAGATACAAAGCACTAAAGAAATTTTCTAAATGGTATTTGCATAAGTAGGGATAAAACGATCAATAAACCGTTCGTTGTTTTGTAAAATTGAAATTCTTGAAACAACACTTTCATCCATTATTAAAAATATTTTACTTTGTCTTGACACTTGTTCACTAAATTTCCTCACTTCTTCCATCTCCAGCATATTTGCATGTTCTAATCGATTAGTTGAACGTCCAATGTGCATGTATGATTTAATCTCAATAAAATGTGGACTTGCTTTTCTAAACATTTCTGCAAATGCCGGAATTCCTTCTTTTTGATCATTGTAATTTCTTATCAAAGTAATTCTCAACACTGTTCTTGTATTCAAATCTTTTAACATGTCAAGTGTTCTATTCCACCTTTCCCATGAATCATTGTATTTTGGCTTGTTTATTCTCATAAATGATTCATAATCTGCAGCATTTGTTGATAAATACAATTGTGTTGGTAATGCGTCTTCATCTTGTAGTCTTTGAATCATGTCCGGTTCTTGTCCATTTGTTACAAGAAAAATTGATTTTGTTGCTTCTAGTGAATTTAGATATTTGATTAGTTTTGGCAGTTTAGGATACATTGTTGGTTCTCCTGAAAGCGAAATTGCATAATGACTTGGCAATAGCGATTCATCTAATCTCTGTTTATCGTTTCTTGAATCACCATAATACCCATTGATCAATTTTTTTCTTTCAGCCATCAACTTTGTTAAAATTTCTTCAGGTTCTGCAACATGTTCTGGTTCCATTTTCATCGAGTCATAAAATTCCATTGGCCTCCAACAATACACACATCTATTTTCACAATGCATTCCAGCTGGAGAAAATTCCATACATCTGTGAGTTGAAATTCCATAAAACTTGTGTTTGTAGCAACTACCTTCATGCTTGAAAGATTTTTTTGTCCAATGACAAAGTTCCACTGTAGAATGATCTGATACACCATACTTTGCTTTTTTTAATTGCTCAGATATAGCAGGCCTGATCTGAATCAAATGATCTTCTTCTACAGTTTCTCCTGAGCAACTCATGATCTCAGATCGTGTTTTGGTTTACTTAAATTAATCGTGTTTTTGTCTAGTATGGAAAATTTTCTTAAAACCATTGATTTTTTTAGTCGATTCTAGAGTGAGGTTTAATAACTGGATCCTCGGGGTATTTTTAGGCATTGAAAAAAATTCACGCGATCTCATTCCTATTGTTACTTGTAACCACATTAACTAGCATGCCACTAAATCCTGTCTTTGCAGCTGATGACTTGGATAAAGACGGCGTAGATGATTCAGTTGATCAATGTCCAAATTTACAAGAAGATTTTGAAGGAACTATAGACGGATGTCCGTCAAATTTCGTTCCATGGTATGATGAAGATTATGATGGAATAGAAGATCATATTGATCAATGCCCAAATTTAAAAGAAACTTATAACAAATTCCAAGACGAAGACGGCTGTCCTGATACACTACCTGGTAGTGGATCTGGAGGTGCATCCGATTCTGATGGTGACAGTATTATTGATTTAATAGACAAGTGTCCTAATCAACCTGAAACATTCAACGGCATTGATGACATAGATGGTTGTCCTGATACTTATGGTTCTGGTGATAGAGACTTGGATGGAATTCCTGACCATGTTGATGAATGTCCACTAAGTGCTGAAACTTACAACAGATTCCAAGATTCCGACGGTTGTCCTGACTCTGTAAATGATTCTAGTTTTATTGATACTGACAATGATGGTATTCAAGATAAAATTGACTTGTGTCCAACTGAACCTGAAGTGTATAATGGTTACAGGGATACAGACGGTTGCCCTGATATTGCATTAGATACTTCATTTAATGACAAAGACGGTGACGGTATTGCTGATCAATTTGATATTTGTCCTAACCAACCAGAAACTTTTAACAGATTTGCAGATTATGACGGTTGCCCTGATTCAACACCATCTTCTGACGGAACATTAAATGATGCAGACGGTGATCGAATTATGGATGTTAACGATACATGTCCTCTAGATCCAGAAAGATACAATGGATTCCAAGACGATGACGGTTGCCCTGATATTCCTCCTTATTCTAGTGATAAAGACACTGATTTAGATGGAATTCCTAATAGCATTGATCAATGTCCTGAAGTAAAAGAAACTTACAACAGATACCTAGACGATGACGGTTGCCCTGACTTTGTAGGATCTGATAAAGGAATTCCAGATTCTGATGGTGATGGAATAAATGACTTCTCTGATTTGTGTCCTAACCAACCTGAAACATTCAATGGTGTCTTTGATAGAGACGGTTGCCCTGATACTAATTCTTCATCTGATAGAGATATGGATGGTGTTCCAGATGATTTAGATAAATGTCCAATTGCAAAAGAAACCTACAATGGTATTGATGATTATGATGGATGTCCAGATGGCGTATCTGGAACATTAGGATCAGATTTTGATGGTGATGGAATTCTTGACTTAAATGATAAATGTCCTCTTGTTGCTGAAACTGTAAATGGCTATCTTGATCAAGACGGCTGTCCTGATGATAGCGTGCTAGATTCTGACGGTGACGGTATTAGGGATTCTTTGGATCAATGTCCTTCAACTCCAGAAACATGGAATCGTTACCAAGACTTTGATGGATGTCCAGATAACCCAACTGGCGCTGATTCAGATTTTGACGGCATTTTAGATTCTACTGATCAATGTCCTCTTGATAGAGAACGATACAATGGATTCCAAGACGATGACGGTTGCCCTGATTATCCTGACTTTATCACTAGTTTGGATACTGACTTTGATGGAATAGTTGACAATCTTGATGAATGTCCACTTGTTCCTGAAACTTACAATAGATTCCAAGATTTAGACGGTTGCCCTGATTATGTAGGAGATGACAAATCTACTGCTGATTCAGACAATGATGGAATCAATGATTTCAGGGATCACTGTCCTAACCAACCTGAAACATATAATGGCATTTTAGATTTAGACGGTTGTCCTGATGAATATATAATAAAGAATGACAGAGATATGGACGGAATTCCAGATGCAATTGATGCATGTCCAACTGCAAAAGAAGTTTACAATAGATTCCAAGACGATGACGGCTGTCCGGACTCTGTTTCTCAATCATTTGTAGTTGATTCAGACAATGACGGAATCAATGATGTTATTGATGATTGCCCTCTAGTTGCTGAAACTTACAACGGATTCCAAGACGACGACGGCTGTCCTGACAGTGATAATAAACAACCAGACACCGACGGTGATGGAGTCCCAGATGTAATGGATATGTGTCCAACTCAAAATGAAATTTGGAACAGGTATGTTGATTATGACGGCTGTCCTGATACTGTGCCAACTGGTAACATGAGAGTTGATACTGATGGAGACGGCATTACTGATGATGTTGATCAATGCCCCAACTTGAAGGAAACATACAACAAGTTCCAAGATCATGACGGTTGCCCTGACATTGCTCCTGAACAATCAAGATACAAGCATGATGCTGATCTTGATGGCATCATCAACGACTTGGACCTCTGCCCGCTAGAACCAGAAGATTATGACGGAGATAACGATCACGATGGATGTCCAGATCCATAGGAATTAATCGCAATGAAAAAATACTATCTTTTGGGCTTTTTACTTTTACTTACATCCACCATTGGTATGATGCCAAGTGGTGCTTTTGCCAATGAAATTGATACTGACGGAGATGGTGTTCCAAACAATTTAGATCAGTGTCCTCATCTTTTAGAAGACCATGACCCACAATATGGCAACAACATTGACGGCTGTCCTGCAGACTTTGTTCCATGGTATGATGCTGATTATGATGGCATAGAAGATCATATTGATAATTGTCCTACTGTAAAAGAGACTTACAACAGATTCCAAGACGATGACGGCTGTCCTGATTTGTCTCCAGATAATGTAAAAGGTATCGCTGATTCTGATGGTGACGGATATCCTGACTTTATGGATTCGTGTCCTAACCAACCTGAAACATTCAACGGCATTGATGACAAAGATGGCTGTCCTGATAATGCTATGGCTATAAGAGATTCTGATCGTGATGGTATCTCTGATACTTTGGATGCATGTCCATTAGACCCTGAGACTTACAACCGATTCCAAGACGATGACGGCTGTCCTGACTCTACTGATTCAGTTAACCCAC
>PFRJ01000013.1 GCA_002788515.1 Nitrosopumilales archaeon CG_4_9_14_0_2_um_filter_34_16
ACAACCTATGACTTTGAGCTGGCAGCAGTCAACTCTGCAGGAACAGGTACATTCTCCTCTGCCTCTGCGTCAGCTACAACACTTGCTGTTGTAAGTGATAATAGTATAACCGCTACTACAGGAAATTTGATTTTTGCTCCATCAACTGGTAAGGCTAGTCTGTCAAGTGGAATCAGTACTGTTACATTGAGTGATGACACCTCTCTGGATTTTGCAAAGTCTTTTAGTACCGCTTCAGGCGGAAATATTAATGTCGGAGGGTCGACATTTAATTTGAACTCATATAAAAGTGGCACTCTGTCAAATGTTGATTTAACCGTACCACAGAATATTGGAGGTCAGAGTATTGCTGTTAATAAAGCAGTAAATATGACCTCTGGTCAAAGCGGAATACCTGTAACAATTAAAAATAATGCAATACCAAATATAAGTGCCTCAATTCCTGATGGCACTACAGTTCTTGCACCAAGTGGATGGGATGGAAAGATAGCGCCTCCAAAGACAGGTTCTTCTTCTGGCACTACTCCGTCAGGGTTCTCGGTAGGAGGCACCGTAATTGAAGTAGGCTCTCCTACTGTAGTACTTCTCTTTGACAAACCTGTTACGGTACTTCTTTCTGGCGTGACAGGTGCTGTCGGCTACAAACCGGCTGGATCAAATACTTGGACACAAATTACAAATGTTTGTGGAGAGACATTTACCTCGCCCTCAAATCCAACATTTCCGGGCGAATGTTCTATCTCAAACGGTGTTGATACGAAAATAGTCACATATCATTTTACGACGTTTGGTTCATTTTCATCTTCTTCTGGCAGCAGAGGCGGAGGCGGTGGTGACTCGACACCACCATCAATTGTAACGACATTTGACTCTGAGTTTCCAGTTACCATAAATGATGGTATGACGATATCATCATACACTGCAGAACAGCTAATCAGTCCTATCAAGACTGTAACAGTTGAGACTGGCACTCCAGTCAAGTCAAGTCTATTGTTATATGATAACAGTGGACCAAATAACATATCTCATGTGGAGATGTATGTAAACAAGCATAACAGTCAGATCCTCAATGACCTGACTGAGACCTATATCATATGGGAGAAAAACAAAGACGTCCAGATACTCAACCCATATGGAATTATTCTGGATGCCACAGTAAAGCAAACCATTTTGGAAAACAAGGCCTTATTCACATTTGATGTGACTTTTGCAAAAGAGTTTGACACATCAGATATCGTGTTTTCAGTCTGGGATGAAAAGAGAAACGGCATGAAGGTCCACGCAATTGATGCACTGCATGTAATATCTGCAGAGCCTGGAACGGAGCCAGACAAGCCTGTTATGCCAGAAAGTGACAAAGACATATCTGTCAAGGACACACAAACCACAGAGTCTGTGGATGCAGAGATGCCAGATCAGATTGCCACAATAAGACAGTGGGCAGGATACGATGCAGTCTCTGCAACTGATGTGCAGCTGCTAGACTCGCTGGGAATTGACACTGATGACACAAAACAATACAAGATACCATCCTGGGTAAAAAAGAACCTTGGCAAGTGGGTAATAGATGGAAAAATAACAATCAAGGAAATGGCTGTGGCCCTTGAGAACCTTAAATATAGAGCACTGCTTGACTAGTAACAATATGGAATCAAACCTGCACAGGATTGCAATCAATGATCTGGTTCTCTCTTTTGTAAAAATTGAGCTGATACAGGAGATTACTCCGGTAAAGGGTTATGTGGATATGATAGTCTCTGAAAAGTTTGGCGCAATAAATGACAAACAAAAGGAGAAACTGCACATTGTACAAAAACAGGTTGACAGATTACTGTCCCTTGTCTCTGAGATTAATGTTGCAAAACTTGATGAAATTATACATGACAACTCTCTGCAAATCAATGACAATTAACAAGATTGAGGTTTTGTGAAAAAATCCTAACAAAAGAATACTTGCAACTCATCTCAAAATTGATCAATTAGTGAATTTTTGACGATCATCTGGGATCTATTTGTATTGATGCTGGTAAGAATTCCATGCAATTTCAAGAGATTTCAGACAAGCAATGGGAAACAATACAAAAGCATCTTCCATCACCAGCTAGAACCGGCAGACCAAGACATGATGACCGTCACACCATTAACGGAATAATGTTTGTCCTAGTTACTGGTTGCAGGTGGGAAGAGATGCCAAAAAGATACGGTAGCAAATCAACTGCACATCGCAGACTGCAAAACTGGCAGCAAAAAAGAGTATGGCAAAAGATTCTGTCTTGTGCAATAAAATCAGCCCATCAGTCAGGCAGGATACAGCTGCAAAAAATATCCGTTGACTCGTCAAGCATTCCTGCCAAAAAAGGGGAGACATAGTTGGATACGACGGGTTCAAGAGAATAACAGGCACAAAAATACACGTTGCAGTGGATAGTAATGGACTGCCAGTATCAATTGTACTGAGCTCAGCAAACGAGCATGACTCATCTAGATTCATTGATGTAATGAAAAATCTTGACAGGTGTCTTGATGATGATTCCATAGAACAGATTGTGTCTGCATATGCAGACAAGGGTTATGATGCAAAATACATTAGAGAGTATCTAAAAAGCAGAAACATCAAGGACTGCATACCGTATAGAAATTTCAAGACAAGAAGCAAGACAAACAAGAATTACAACAAGACAAGGTATGTGGTGGAGAGGTTCTTTGCGTGGCTCAAATGTGGGTTCCACAGAACTAGGATCAGATACGAGAGATTGGCAGAGAATTACCTGGCATTTCTAAACATTGCGTCAATCATGATGTATTGGAGAGTATTGGGATGAGTTGAGAATATACAATTCCTCTCATGCCCAAACATGTCACATTAAAATAAGTTTTAAGTGTTTGGTGTTTTCTCAACATAGAAATTTATAGTTTTCAAAATGAATCCACAAAAGATTAAACCGTTTATTGGTAACAATTTAGTCCATAAAAGGGCATACGTAGTTTAATTCAAGACTCTTACAAAAAATGAATCATTAGAAACCTGAATCTAAATTTAGCCAATTTAAGGCATTGAAGACACATTATTCTACAATCTCAATGCAATGAAAAAAGAAAACGGAAAATGTTGGTCAACTTAATGAATGTAAAACAATAATAATTATCACAGATCCATTTATGCATGAAGATAAAATGCCCAAAATGTAAGAAAGATGCAGAATTGGCAATGGATTATTCAGTTGTAAAGTGTGGTTCTTGTGATTTTGATATGAGTTATGGAGAATATGTTAAATTTGTAGCTCATAACGAACCAAAGTACTCAGATATTTTAGGAGATTATACCGGTAGTACAGAAGGTCAATCTTCAGGTTCATTGGATGAATGGGATTAACAACACAATAGATCATCCATCAGATTAAAATAATTAGTTTGACATGTTTCTAAATATAATTGGAATTTTTATTAGAAAACATTTTGAATCTAGTAGGGTTTTTGGTAGGACTTGCCATAGGAATAATGGCCCTTATTGGCTATAGAAATACTGGTAGTCCCACATTATTTAGATTAACAATTGCATTTTTTTCAATAAGCATAGGATTTTTTGTTATATGGACAAGTTACATGATAGAAGATTTTGTTGTAAAATCAGGAAGTGTTGAAAGAGGAATTCAAACAGTAGGAATTGGAATTCAAACAGTAGGATATTTTTTTATTGCATTTTCACATAGCATAAAATCATTTTTTCCAAAATCAAGCTACTTTAGATCTGTTGGAATTTTACCGTTATTCTTAGTTTCATCAGTTCAATTAGAACATATTTTCAGATCAGTTTCATTCATTTTATTGGCATACGGTGCAATTGAAACAATGCTATCATATTTTGAAAATAGAAACAAAGGAACAATATCGATTTCTACAGGGTTAGGGCTTTTAGCATTAGGGGAATTCTTAGGATGGTATTCATTTGTATTTCCAGAATCAATCCTGTATACCATATCAATGACAATTAAAATCGGGGGGCTGATAGCACTGTTTATTCCACTAAGCAAGGTACCACTTACTAAAATAAAATTTGACGAGGGTTTGGAATAATCACATTTAGGCTCAAAACATATCAAAATAAAAATTGTCAAAATCTTTTATCTTTTTTGTTTATTGGAAAATAGCAATGCCCTATCATAGAAATTAGAATAAGATTTCATGAGTAAAATGGCAGAATACAGGACGCATATGAAAATTATTGGAGACATATTAGCAACAACCAGAGACGATCTTCAAGATGAAGATGGAGCTACAGTTACTTATCTAATTAGAAAAGCAAATATTTCTCATTCCAGAATTTCAAGAATTTTAAAAACTCTTGTATCACATGGACTCTTAGAGCAAGTAGAAGATCAAGGTTCAAATAAATATAAAATAAGTCAAACAGGTAGAGAATTTTTACAAGCATATTACACATTTACAAACTTTGCAGATGATTTTGGACTAAGTATCTAGTCTTTAGCTTCTTCAGATTCATCAAAAGTATCATCGAAATCGTCTTCGAATTCGGTGTCTTCATAATCAGAATTTTGAGTAGACATACTTTTTCGATCTGAGTGTTAACTGTTAAAAATGTATTTAAAAGTAAATGATAATAAAACAAAAATCAATGTAATTAGTATTGAAAGTAAATTGTGATGAGAAAGGAATTGAGAAAGCATTCCAGATAATCAACCAAGGAGGAATTGCAATATTTCCAACAGACACAGTATATGGAATAGGTTGCAACCCATACAATAAAACAGCAGTAGAAAGAATCTATAAAATAAAATCAAGAAACATTTCAAAATCAATTCCAATACTAGTGTATTCAAAAGAAATTGCTTCAAAGATTACAGAATTTGATGAATTTACTGAAAAAATTATGGATAAGTTTTGGCCAGGTCCATTAACATTAATCATGAAACTAACAGATGAAAAACTAAAAACATCATTAAACTTAAAAGAGAAAATTGCAGTTAGAGTTCCTAATCACAAATGTACATTAGGATTATTAAAAAAATGTGACATGATTGTTGGCACTAGTGCAAATATTTCTGGAAAGCCTTCATATACGAATTCAGATGAATGTTTCAAAGATTTACAAGAATATGATATTTTTGTGGATGGAGGAACAATTACAAGTGGTGGAGAATCAACAGTAATTGAAATAGAGAATGAAGAGATCAAAATTATTCGAGAAGGTTCTTTGACTAAAGAGGAAATTTTGAAATTATGAATCTAATAATCACATGCGCAAGACATCTTGAGCCTGAAACTGAAGAAGAGTTAATCGATGTATTTAATGAATTAGGAGATCCGGATCTTAAAGTTTCAATAACAAACATGTCAGGAATTTTGACAGCAGATACAAAGCTTGATCCGGTTGAAGTTGTTAAGAAAATTAAAACTATGATTATTGATGAACCATGGAGTATCAGATATTGCATGAGAATTATACCTATACAAAAAATTATTGAGTCAAAAATTGAAGAGATAGAGAAAAGTGTAGACGACTTGTCTGGTCAAATGTTAGATAATGAAACATACAGAATATCAATTGAGAAACGAAATTCAGATTTATCCAGTCAGGAAATAATTACAAAAATAGCAAATAAAATAAAAAATAAAGTTTCGCTTGAATTTCCAGATAAAATCATATTGATTGAAATTTTAGGAAACAAAACAGGAATTTCAATACTAAAAAAATCAGATATACTAAGTATTGAAAAAACTAAACGAAGTTTGTCAGACTAATATTGCTGCTTTTTCTATCAAAATATCTTCTAGAGTGTTTTTTGAATGAATTGAATCAAGATGTTTTTTTGTTATTTTAAAATGATTTTTAAGATAGGGAGCATTGTTTTTTGAAAATAAATTTGTAGATAGCGGTAGTAATTCAACATATAATGAATCTAGAGTTTTTTTATTTCCAATTGCAATTAAAATAAAACTAAGTTGTGGTTTAATTCCAGCATTTTTAATCGCGTCTGAAATTTGTGTAGTCAATGCAAACCTCATAAGAATATCAGTTTCAAGTTTATTCGAAAGTAAAATATTATTTTTTTCAGATTCAAAGGATAATGAAATAATTTTTTTTAGATGATAAGCATTAAGAATGAAGTTACTAGATACTGCTTGAAATAAAATTTTTGGGTATTTTTTTCTTAATTCATCTATAAATTTTATATTAATTGATTTGCTGCCTTTGATCTCAATTATTTGGATTTGTTTTTTTGAGTATTCAAAAGTCATTTTTTTGGATGAACCGCCATGAATTATGGGAATTATACTTACAAGATCATTATTTTTTATTTTGGTAAATTTTCCATCCATTGCCGAAGAATCAGCCCCGTTTATTGCAATTAAAACATTTTCAGTGTCAAGTTTAGGGGAATCTGTAGGTTTTAGGTCTAATAATAAATCGATTAATTCTTGAATAGATATGTCAGATTTATCAATTTCCAAATATTCTGTGGGAAAAGATTTTTTGGCTCCACCTACTAATTTTACAGTAAACATGTTTATTGATTTCTAAATGTTGAAATTAATATTTAATTTATTATTCAGTTTGCTCTACAGCAGATTCAGACGATTCTTCATCTACTGCTACAACTTCAGATACTTCAGCTGGTACTGATTCATTAACCATTACTTCGGATGATTCTTCCATTTGTTGTTCCGATTTTGAAGAAGCGATTCTTGCCTGTTTCTCTTTTTCTTCACGAACTTCTTTTTTGATAAATTTAGTAATGTAACCTGCAATTTCATTTTTTAAACCCTTAGAACGTACAATGGAAACTTGATCTAAGGTTTTTTTGTTGTCGGCAAAATCTTCATTAAATTTAGACTTGTACAGATCTAAAACCTCATATGAAATACGCTTGATTCTATCCACTATTCGTCTAAAGAGAGAGGGGGTATTTTATACCTATATTCCAAGAAAGGAATTCGAGTTTTTTTCTAATAAAGATGTCATCTCATCAAAAGATTTACCTAAAATTTTGGAAGCACAAAAAATTACACTTGGAATAAAACTGATTTGTCCAGATTTCATTTCAAAACATCTTGAGAATTTCACAGGACCATCAGTTTCAACTAGGATTTGGGATTCATCGGTTTGAGATAACAAAGTTTGTTTGTCATTAGCATAAATCATAACAGGTCCATATGATACGAAAAATCCCATATCCATAGCCTTTTGAAGTTGTTTTTTACTACCATCAAACCAATGTAATAATGCATGTTTTGTGCTATATGATGTCATAGTTTGAAAAATATCATCAAGACTTTTTCTTGAATGAATCGAAATTGGTTTTTTAAATTTTTCTGCAAAAGATAATAATGTTTCAAACATACGATGTTGGTTTTTGATATCATCGTTGTTATTTGCATAAGTTGGATCTAACCCAATTTCTCCAATTCCAGATATGCTAGAATGGTTCTCCGCTATAAGAGCAGACATATTTTCAATTTCATCATTTGCGTATTCAGGATGAATTCCTATAAATGGTAAAATTAGGTTACTTTTTTTGGCAAGCTCTAAAGTTTGTAATGAAGTTTCAAAGTTCATTGATACACAACATGCTTTAAGTCTTAAACATTCCATTTCTTTTAAAATAAATTCCATATCAGAAACATATTCAGGATCAGATAAGTGAATATGTGAATCAAAATACCAAGTCATGACTTAGTCAATTATTGAAATAGTCTGTATAAATCGATTCCTTAGTGATATTTTTTCACTCATTATGTTTTTTCGGAAAAAATTAGAACCAAATTCATGAAGTCATCTGAATTGGGATTATCCGCAATGTATAGAATTTTGAAGAAAGCAGGAGCAGAGAGAGTTAGTGATGAATCAGCAGATGAATTAAGAAGAATTATCGAAGAGGTAGCGGAGGGTATTGCAAAAAGTGCAGTAGATATGGCTTCTCATGCAGGTAGAAAAACTGTAAAAGGGGAAGATGTAAAGTTGGCTTCAAAACCATTTAACAAATTCTAATCTAAAGAGTTTAATTGTTCATTTTGTGTTTTTTAAAACGGTACTCTGGCAGAACGGTTATGCGTGAGCCTGCAAAGCTTATACAAGGGGGTTCGACTCCCTCGGGTACCTTATTCTACTATTACTTGTCCATTCATCCAAGGATGGAGAGTACAAAAATAATCATACGTACCTGATTCTTCAAAAGTAAATGTAAAGGATTCAAATGGATCTAAGTATCCACTATCAAACAAATTTGTAGGAGCATCATAGAAACCTGAAGTTACACTATGAAATGCAGAATCCTCATTAACCCATGTTACTTGTTTGCCTGGATTAATAGTAATTGATGATGGTACATAACATCTATTAGTTTCTTCACATCCTGGTCGAGAAACTTTTGTAGGCATTATCACATCACCTTTTATGATTTGCTCAGACTCTTCGGAATTTTCTTCAACATAAAAAGTAGAAACAACTAAACCAACAATTAGAAGAAATACCAGCACAGTTGTTCCAATTACTGTTATTTTTTTCAGCAAATCACATCATATCCTAAACAGAGTTATTACATAATTACCAGATTCTCTAAATATATAACATATGAGTAGAGGTAATGTCGCAAAATGGAAATAGTTTACTAGAATACATCCCGGGTTCACATACACTATTAGTTCAAAAAAACTCTAGTATTCCGCTAGAAGGTTTTGCAGAAAACATACAATTAAGCATTCATGAATATGCAGAGAATTCAAAAAGCGATGTAGAAAAAGGAAATAATTTCCTTCAATGGGTGTTGACAAGAGTTTTTGAGGCTACTGAAGATGATGCTGCAGATGCGATTGTTGATGGAGCAAATGATCTTGGAATAGATGCCTATCTTCCAGTAGATTTTTCAGATAATACAATTAGATTATTTCAATCAAAATATGGTACATCACACTCACTAGACGCAATAGCAAAATTCAAAGAAGATGCAAAAAGACTACTTACAAAAGATGTAACAAAGATGAGGCCCGAATTAGCCCAACTTGTCACAAAAATTAAAGAAAAAAATCTCAAAATAAAATGTTGTTATGTTACAGATCAGAAAGTCGATTACAATGATGATTTTGTTGAAATTATAGATGAAAAAGTGATAATTCAAAAGTTATGGGACAGGATTAAAAAACCTGCAGCAGGGAAAAAATCGTCAATTAAGCTAGAAAAGATGCTCAGACATGAAAATACAATATTAGGGATTTTAAAATTACGTGAACTTACTGAATTTGTAAGTAAGAACAGAGATTATGTTTTTGAATCAAACATCAGACAATGGATGCAATTTAAAACTACAGTTAACAAAGGATTACGTGAAACATTACAAAGTAATCCAGATAAATTTTTCTTTTACAATAATGGAATAACAATTGTAGTTAATGATTTTTCAGAGTTAGGCGAAAACATGATTGAGCTTGATGCACCACAAATTGTTAATGGGGCACAAACATCAAACTCAATTCTTGATCATTCAAAAAGAACAAAAAACATGAAAGGTTCCATGACAGTTACGATAATTAAAGCTGATGACGAACAAGAACAAAATAACATTACAAAGTATAGAAATTCACAAAATTCAGTCAGAGGAAAAGATCTAGTATCATTAATGGATTTTCATAAATCAATTAAATCACAGTTGAAGAATTGTGGATATTTTTATGAAATTCAAGCAGGTTCTTTTGATACAAAATCAAAATCTAAACAATGTGAATATGTTGGAGATACAATATACAATAATTATCTTCCAGATAATCACAAAAAAGTTATTGTTGCCAAGGATGCAATACAATCACTAATTGCAGGAATTGAACAAAGACCAACTGAAGCATATAGTTCACCAGCTCAATTTCTTCCAAGAGGAAGTAAATATGATGATGTGTTCAATGAAAATCTAAAGGATGATTATAGAATTTTACTATATCCATACCTTATCAAAGAATTTGCAAAAAAATCCTTAAAATATGGAAAACAAGGAGGCCATAAAACTAAAAGATATGCAACACTGTTTTTTGTTGCAGTGTACTTTAGAATACTTCACAGAAAAATTCTTGAATCAAAGGGCGATTTTAAGGGAGATATAAGAAAATTAGAGCCAATTTTTCACAGCTTTAAACTTAATTCTAGAATTTTAAAGATCACAGACATAGTTGTAACTAAATTTCTTGAAGATACAGCAGTAGACGACGAGATTGAATTAGCAAACACCAAACATAATTTCTTCTCTCAACATGTTTGGAATGATTCAATGCTTCGTGTGATAGATAAGAAAATCAGACAGGAAGAAGATGAAATTACAGCACTACGAAAATTAGCAAGTAGTTTATTTTAGTTTCAAAGGCAGTAGTCCAACCAAGTAAAAATCTTGCAGGAGGTTTACATTGGTCAGACTAGCTACCTAAACTCAGTATAAACCAGTAATATTTAACATAATTTTTCTGAGCACGAATTGTTCGAGAATGTTTTTTATATTGATTAAAAAGAGCAAGAACGCATTGAGAACAAAAGAAAAATGTGTAATATGCAATGAAAAAATTGAATTTCATTTTAAAGCAATGGAAGAATGGGGCATAGAAGGTACACTGTGTGGAAAATGTTATTCAAAAAAAATCGATGAACATTATCCTGGAGAACATACTAGAGTAAACAAACATTTAGATTGATTTTATTTTAACTTTGAAAATTTATTCACATTAAGACAATTCCACACTAGTGGATCATTCTTTACATCTTTTTCATCTAAAAATTCGATATTAGTGATTGTTTTTTTCCTTTTCAATAAATTTACTTGAAAGCTAGAGAACTTCTTACATGTGCATTTGTTGAATAAACATACATCACCATCACCTTCATCATGATCTTGAGCTTCATGACTACAATCACACACTGCATCTTTTTTGACATCATTAAGTGATTTTGGTGCATATATGCCTAATCGGAGATAGGCTTCGCCTCCATGACCTTTCTTAAATCGTTCATAGTTTTCGGATTTTGGTAATTCTTTGAAAAAAGAAATGTTTGTGTCTGGTTTTTGTGAATCAGCACCCATGATAAACCAATATTTATCATCGATCTCTAAAAATCGAATTTTAATAGATGGATCTACCCAGAAATGAATTACATCATGCCAAATAGAAGCAGCCTCCTTTCTGTCAGTAAATAATGGAACAACGTTCATCCTCAAGTCATAATATCTGTACGCAATACCTACAAAGTCATCAAACCATGGAATGGACAATTGCGGAGACATTGCACGGGAATAAAGTCAGAGCATATTTATCTGATCTGAATTAATGGTAATACCCTTATATCAGAGTTTGAGATTATGATACATATGACTTCCTATAGAACCAGTATGCAAATTGTTGCAGATTTACTAAATGCCACCCAACTGTCAGGTCAAGAAGGCATTAAAACAACTTCTCTTCTTACAAAGGCAAATTTATCACATTCAAGATTATCGAAATTCTTAGAAAATTTAACAGGTGCAGGCTTAATCAATAAAATAGAATATGATGGAAAGAATACTTTTGTAATTACTCCAAAAGGCAGACAATACCTAGATTCTTATGTAAACTTTTCTAGTATTGCAGAGTCATTTGGATTAGAACTTTAAAATCTATTTTCTAGACCTTCGTTTAGCATTAGATGCTTGTCGTTCTTTTCTTTCTTTGTATGTACTGTATGCAAAAATGATTATAATTCCTGCAATGGCAGCGTAAAATAATGAAATGATTGGTGGATCACGAATTTGTCCTGATGAGGGTTCAACAAAAGCTATCGGAATAGTCACAACCATGAAAATCAAAATTATTAATAGATATTTATCCACAAACTACATGACTTACAAAACCATATATCTTTTTGATTTTACAACGTGAGCATAGAAAAATTATGGCAAAAATGCTTGAAATGATAGGATTGGTTCTTGTGGCAATAATGACGCTAGGGTTTGTAGGGGTATTCGAATCATATGGGATAAAGAGCGGAATGTCAGAATTGTTTTGGGGGTGTGCAGGAGGTACACTGTTAATCATCATTTATAGAAAGATGAAAAGAAAACAAGATGAAGAAAAGAATTAAAAAATTTGATATTTGTTGTGGATTGATCAATTATTGATCAACCGACAGATCTATAAAGGACAATTTCAGGTAAATTATGAGGGGAATATTTGACAGATCAAACAAAACAATGGTGGGAAGATTTAGGAAAAGAATTAGAGACAGATATTGAAACCTTTGATGAAAGAATTTCACAATA
>PFRJ01000070.1:0-3374 GCA_002788515.1 Nitrosopumilales archaeon CG_4_9_14_0_2_um_filter_34_16
ATATTTAAAGGAAAAAAAATTTATCATACAAAGGAAAAAGTAGTATTTCTTAAGTATCATTTTGACGTATTATACTGTGATGCCAAACTCGTTTTCTCAATTATTGTGCATGGATACAATACGAGATGCAAATAATCATCTAGAGCCAGGACAACGAACAATGCTAGCATGTGAGAATAAGACTCCAGAATCTACTGTAAAAGCTGCATTGACAATTCTCAAAGATCACGATTATGCAATATGGATTGAACTTCATGAACACAACTTGGCTGAAAAAATTATTGGGATCTACTCCGATCCAATAAAGCGACATATTCTTTTGTTAATAGATCATCCTATTTCAAAAGATGAGATCTTAAATGATTGCGGAGCATCACAATCTTCGGCATATCGCAAATTCAATGAGCTGGTACAAGATGGTTTTATTTTGCCAGTTGGATACACAAAGTCAGAAAAACGTGTACGCTTGTATGACAAGTTGATATCAAAAGCAGAGTTTAGTGTATCTGCCAAAGTAAGTCAAATCAGACTTAAGGTAAACCTATCGCGTTTACCAAAACTTCCTATGAGGGAGCCTATTTATCCATGACTGCAATGGAGACTCTCCTGGCAACTTCTTTTGAGAGAACGTTCTCAGATTTTGTAGGATATGACGAAATTACCAAAATCAAAAGCTCTCTTTTTGAACAATATCATATTACACTACTTTCTTCCATCAAAGATTTTGCAAAATTTGAATTAATTACAACACAAGTTTTAGGACTTGTTGGAACCCCACTAATTAAAAAAACACTTGATCAAATTTGTAAACTAGAATCAAAATCAGAACACATTGTAGAGATCAAAGATGAATCTCTGAAAGATGTTATTTTGTCTTCATTTGATGATGATATCAAAAAACAAATCCTAAACATAGCATTTGATTATCCACTCACTCTTTGGGAAATTGTATCTCGAACTAATATTGAACCTAGAGTGGTCTCTGAGAATATGGCATATCTGATCTTACATGGATTACTTGCAACTATTGATCTTGAAGACTCAGAACACAACAAAAAATACTATACCACAATTGATAATTTTTCAGTCAAAATGCAAGATGATGCATTTTGCATGTATGTTACAATCAATGAAATTGCAAATGCTGATCCTCTCAAGATAATTTCCTAGCCTCAAAATATTCGAATGCCTTATTTCTAACCTCTCTGAATTTAATATGAATAATAATGGTGAAAAATTATTGGGAAAAACGCTTCAAAAAAGAGCTTATTGAAGAAGAAGACAGGCTCAAACACGAAGTTGAAGAGGCGGTAAGAAAAAAACTCAATTCAATTTCTGATGCTGAATCCTAATCTTCATGAATGTGTAAACCATCATCTCTTAATTCTAGGGCGTGGATATGTTGACTGTGTTCAATTCCACGTAATTTTATAATTTTGATGGTTCGTTTTATCTCATTGTTTGTGATTTGATTGTTTAATTGAATTATTCCGGATGTTGCAAAACCTTCTAATGATGTTTTGTCGTTTTCAGAGGCTTCTGAAAGAAGTAAACTCGTCACCCCAAAATTCTCCAAGGCTTGAAGCATACCTTGTAATCCTTGTCTCATGTAAAATTCATCCGAATACTGCATTTGAAGAATTGAGATCGAATCAATCACGACTCGTTTTGCATTGATTTTTTTTATGCTATTTAAAATAAATTTTGTCAAATGTTCAAATGCAATTTGTTCTCCTCTGTATAATGAATCATCTCTCTCAATTGATTTTTCTTTAATTTTAAATGGTCTTAAATCCGCCATAACAATTTTCTCCTTATGAATTAATTTCTCAATATCCCATCCAAATGATTTACAGTCATTCTTTATTTCCTGAATATTTTGAGCTAACGATAGATACACTCCAGGTTCATCAAACTCTTTTGCTCCTGAATAAATATATTGTAACCCAAATGTTGTTTTTCCACTACCTGGAGGACCTGAAATTAATATTGAACTATTTTTTTTGAAGCCTACTGATAAAAATGAATCAAAACCTGGAATGCCTGTTTTTACAATGTTGATTGTTTCTTTTTTCTTTGATCTGATTTGTGGCTTGAATGTTACAAAAAATAATAATGCTCCACAAATACCCACAACTGCAGTTATTACTTCTCCTACAAGAAAATATGTTGTTCCAACTAATGATACTAGTAATCCTCCAGTAAAGATCACTTGAGAATGTGTTGTTTTTGATTTAACAATTTTTATTGGCTGTACTCTGTTTGGAATTTTTTTAATTTCTTGTTCATACGTTGTTTTGATTATTGGGATTTTTTCAAAGCATTTGTCATGAAACCAAAAACTATTTTTTCTAATTGATTTGGAATCTAGTTTGATTTGCATCTCACAATGATGGCATTTTATCAAGTCTTCTGATACATTGTTTTCAATAATTTTTTTATCTTCATATGTTTCTATTACAGGCTCACATAACTTTGTCATTCTATCGATATACAAATAATCTGATTTTGGTAATTGTGCATTTTTTTGTAGTTTTTCAATAATGTATTGTGTTCGACCATAATCCCCATAATCATTTTCAAGACTTTCTTCAAGTTTGAAAATAATTTGATCTAAATCCAATAGTTACAGATTATGTATTTTCAAGTAATGAGTTGTGAATAATCAAAATTCTCTTTAGAGTCAATTATTTGTGCGATCAGAATTAGATTTGGATTGAAAATTGATCTATTATTCTTAACCTTTGAATTCATGTATGTTAATTTCTATTTGGAAATATCATGAATCATTCATAACTTTTGATGAATTTGAATATCTTGTTAATCTTGCCTTTGGTATTGCTTATGTCTACAAGTCTTTTTCTTACTTCATTTGCTTCTGTTGAATCTGAAGCCCAAGAAGATATCCAAGCTGGTTGCAGAGAAGGTCAGATTTTGGTTCACCGATTTACCCCTAAAGACTATGTATGTGTAGATCCCACAACTGCTAATAGATGGAAAGAGTTAGGTCTTGCTGAAATCATTCAGATACCTGATGTGAAAAACTCTGTATCTGATTCTAAACCTGATTTAATCCCATCTGTCACTAATTTTGATTCAGATACACATCCCACACCGTCAAAAAAATCTATTCCTATATCTGACAACTCTGAGTGCCGGGAAGGATATGTTTTGATATATAGATTTGTTCATCATGATATATTTTGTATTACTACTTCAACTGCATCTACATGGGAACTCTTAGGATTAGCTGAAATAATTAAATCCACTCAATTTGATGAATCTTTTGGCATTAACCACGATGATTCTTTAAAAGAATCAAATTCTAATATAAATACTGAAGAAGAAACACAAAATACTGAAGAAGAAACACA
>PFRJ01000070.1:3467-3789 GCA_002788515.1 Nitrosopumilales archaeon CG_4_9_14_0_2_um_filter_34_16
TTACCAAATTCAAGATAGAATTTGGGTTGCAGTTGGTTATGGTGTCACAAATAGTGTTTTAATTGAAGGTGATACTGGAATAATTGTAATTGATCCTTTGAATTCTTATGATCTATCAAAACAAGTTCTTGACGATTATAGAAAATATACTGACAAACCAATAACTGCAATCATTTTTACAAAAATTGATCCTGATTCTATCAGTGGTTCTAAGCCTTTCTTAGAGGATGGTAATCATATCAAGACAATCATAAATGAGGAAATTTTGGACGATTTTGTTAATGATTATAATTCAAACTTTAAAGTAACGCATACTTTTTCT
>PFRJ01000024.1 GCA_002788515.1 Nitrosopumilales archaeon CG_4_9_14_0_2_um_filter_34_16
CTTTGACTTTGATTTTACCTTTGACTTTGATTTTACCTTTGACTTTGATTTTACCTTTGACTTTGATTTTACCTTTGACTTTGATTTTACCTTTGCTTTTAGAATATTTGGTTGTTCAATTGCCGCTTGTGCTGCTGCAACTATTGCAATTGGTATTCTATGTGGTGATGCACTGACATAACTTAAATTTGCACTGTGACAGAATTTTATAGAACTTGGATCTCCTCCGTGTTCTCCACATATGCCTATTTCCATATTTTGTCTTATTCCACGCCCTGCGGCAACACCCATTTTTATCAAACTGCCTACACCGTTAACATCGATTGATTGGAATGGATTCTTTTCTAGCAATTCTTTTTCCATGTATTCTGGAAGGAATTTTCCTTCTACGTCTTCTCTACTGAAACTAAATGTGCCTTGTGTCAAATCGTTAGTACCAAAACTAAAGAATTCTGCTGTGGTTGCAAGCTCATTTGCAGTCAATGCTGCCCTTACAACTTCTATCATGGTTCCAAAGTTGATCTTTAATTTCATTTTATGTGTAGTTTCCATCTCTTTTTTAATTGAGTCATAGATTTTCTTAATGTGATTTAATTCTGCAACACTGCTGATTTGTGGAACCATGATTTGTGGATGTGCATCAACTTTGTTCTTTGTTAACTCTACCAATGCTTCAAAAACTGCACGAATTTGCATTTCATATATCTCTGGATATGTGATTCCAACTCTTACTCCTCTATGTCCCATCATTGGGTTAACTTCTGCTAACTCTCGTGCTCTTTTGAGGACAATCTGTGCCTCTCTAATTTCGTCTGTTGCATTCCTTAATTCTAATTTGTGTATTTTTTCTGCCAATTCCTCCGGATTTGGTAAAAACTCATGCAATGGAGGATCAAGTAGTCTGATTGTTACTTCGTATCCCTCCATTGCCTTTAAGATTTCGATAAAGTCGCTTTTTTGTAACTGTCCTAGTTTTTGCAGGATTTTATTTCTCTCTTCAATATTATCTGCCATTATCATTTCTACAAAAAGATTAATTCTGTCACTACCGTTGAACATTCTTTCTGTTCTACATAGTCCGATTCCTTGACCTCCAAACTCTCTTGCAAGCCTTGCTCCTTCTGGTGTATCTGCGTTTGCTCTGACTCCTATCTTCTTTTTCTCTTGAGCCCATTCCAAAATTTGCTTAAAATCTGCGTTGACCTTTGGTTCTATTGTTGGAATGTCTCCGATGTAGACATTACCTGTACTGCCATCAATTGTAATTGCGTCTCCTTCATGAACTATTTTTCCATCTACACTACATTGTTTGTTTTCTAAATCTATTTTCAAATTGGAGCATCCTACAATGCATGGCTTGCCCATTCCTCTAGCTACCACTGCCGCATGAGATGTTTTCCCTCCCCTGCTAGTCAGAATTCCAACTGATTCAAAGAACGCTGGAACGTCTTCGGGTTTTGTTTCTTCTCTTATGAGGATTACTTTGGCCCCATTTTCTCCCATTGCAGTTGCTCTTTTAACGTCTAACACTGCAATACCACTTGCTGCTCCTGGTGATGCTGCAATTCCTTTTGCTAGCTGTGTATAATTTTTAATTTCATTTGGATCTATTGCTCTATGTAGCAATTGCTCTAGTTGTTCTGCTTGCAATCTGGTAATTGCTCTGTTTTTATCAATTAATTTTTCTTTTACCATGTCTACTGATGTTTTGACCATTCCTACAGCATTCATCTTTGCATTTCTTGTTTGTAACAAATAGAAATGACCTTGCTCAATTGTAAATTCAATGTCTTGTGGTTCTTTGTAATGTCTTTCTAGTCTTTCACATGTTTCTGCTAATTGTTTGTACGACTCTGGAAGATCTTTTCTCATCTCGTCTACTTGCTTTCCAGTTCTGACACCAGCTACGACATCTTCGCCTTGTGCATTAATTAGATATTCTCCATAAATGTTACGTGTTCCGTCTCCCGGATTTCTTGTAAATACTACTCCTGTTGCGCTATCTTCTCCCATGTTTCCAAATGCCATTGATACTATGTTTACTGCAGTACCGTCTGCGATATCTTTTGTAATGTTGTTTCTCTCTCTGTATACAATTGCTCTTTCACCCATCCAACTGCCAAAAACTGCTTTGATTGCAAGTTCTACTTGTTCAGTTGGTTCTGTTGGGAATGGTCTTCCTGTATGTTTATCACAAATTTCTTTATATTGTACAACAATTGATTTGAGTGATTCTTCATTTAATTCACTATCTCCTTCTACGTTCTGCTTTTTCTTTGCCTCTTCTAAAACCTCGTCAAATTTTTTATCATCTACACCAAATACGACTTTACCAAATAATTGAACAAAACGTCTGTAAGAGTCCCATGCAAATCTGGCATTGTTGCTTTTCTCTGCTAATCCGATTACTGTTTGATCATTTAACCCTAAATTCAAAATGGTATCCATCATGCCTGGCATAGATATTGCAGCTCCTGATCTGACTGATACTAGTAACGGGTTTGTTTTTGAATTCCACTGTTTTCCTGTCTTTTTCTCTATTTTTAGGATGTTCTTTTTTACTTCTGCCATGAGCGTGTTTGGTAATTTTTTATTATTCTCATAGTATTTTTTACAAACTTCAGTAGTAATTGTAAATCCTGGTGGTACTGGCAACTTCAATTTGGTCATTTCACAAAGACCTGCACCTTTTCCTCCCAGAAGCTTCTTGTTTTTGCCGTCTCCTTCGTCATAAAAATAAACTTGTTTCATTTTTTACGATTATCCAATCTCAAAAAGGGGGTATTAAACCATTGACTTGGCAAATTCTGCCATTATCTTACTCCAATCCTTTGCTTTGATTATTCCACTTGCAACTAGGATGCCTTTTGATCCTAGCTCTATTGCTTTTGCAACATCTTCTCCTGAAACAATTCCTGCTCCACAAAGTAGTTTTGTGCTGTTTTTAGCATTTTTTATTGCATCTGCTGCCTTTGCAATTAATTCTGGTTTTTCTTTAGAAACTGCTTTCCCTGATCCAATTAATTCTGGTGGCTCTATTGCAATATAGTCTGGATTTAGTTTTACATATTTTTTGACTTCTGCAACATCTTTCACACATAATATTGATATCATTTTTAGCTCTTTTAGTTTTATAATCAATTTTTCAATTTCTTTGCTTGAAATTCTGTGTTCGCTGTGATTGATTAATGATCCTTTTACTTTGGATTTTTGTAATAGTTCTGGTATGACAAAACCTGTAGTGCTTCCAACTTTTGAATCATCAATATGCTGGGCCAAAATTGGAATTGAACTATTTGATACTAGTCCAATAAGATGCTGTGGTGGGGATATTGCAATTTTTATCTTATATCTTTTAGAAATATTTTCTGCAGTTTTTACAAATTTTATTATTTTGTCTCCTGCTATCTCTTCATAATTTTTGCAATTAATAACAAACATCTTTCTATGAAATTTTTTGCATTGTATTTAATTCTTGATTATTGTTCTAGCATTTTTGATTTAGTGTCGTATCTTTTCTTCATCCCTAATACGATTATCATTAGGATTAATCCTGCCATGTTTGTGCCGATAATGAACACATCTGATATTATTATACCGTAAATTAGCCACAAAATTGAGCCTGCGGCAATGAAAATCATTAAGAATTTTGAAACATCTTTGAGTCTTTTGGTCTTATACCCTTTGTAGATTTGTTCGACCCATCCCGTCAAAATCAAAATTCCTGCAGCTATTCCTAATATGGTTAATAGTGTTCCATCAACTTCCATGTTTTAACTCCAAAAAAATTCATCCAATCCCGTTTGCTTTGGTTTTCCTAACATTGTATCAAAATCCAAATCCATAGATGATGTTATTTGCTCTAATGTTGATTCCATAAACTCCATGTATTTTTTAGAATCTATCTCTTCTTTTTTTGCCAACTCCACTGGTTTTACCCCTGGCTTGTTTAGAATTTTGATAAATGAAATCTTGTCACCTTTTTTGATTTCTCTTATTGCTTCTAATTGTTTTGCGGCTCTTATGTGCTGAGGAATTGTTTTTGTATATTCTGATGGTGATTTGCTCAGCATCACATTGAATGTTAAATCCTCTAATGGAATTTCTTTTGCCTGTACTTTTTTACCACACGTGGAGATTTTTTCTGTAATTTCTTGTTTAGCTTTTTGAAAATCCTCTATTGTCTGAACTTTGGATAATATCTCAAGTAATTCATAGAATAATTTTCTGATAAATGGCGGTGTATGTGATTTTTTTCCTGTTAATCCTTTTACGTCTACTTTTCCGTCTTTTGTAACTCCTAGATAGTTTTTCTTTCTATTACTTAGCACACAGTATCTGTATGTCTTATCTATCTCTAAATCTACCCCGTGTTCTTTTTTTGCCTGATCAATTACAATCTGAATCTGTTCTCGGGTTGGATTTTTGATAAACAGCGAGTCTGTGTCCCCGTATAGAACTTCAATTCCTACTGCCTCGCATTTTTTAATTGTCTCCAAAATTGTATATCTTCCAATTGCTGTTGTTGCCTCTGCTACTGGTAGAAAATACAACGGAAATATCTCCGCACCCATTACTCCGTAACTAGCGTTTAGAATTACCTTAAGTGCTTGACTGACTACTGTGTATTGCTGTCTTTGATCATCTGTCAGTGTCTCTTTTTTTGACAGGCTCTTGTAATAGTTGACTCTCAAATCTCGTAATGATCCAATGATCATTGATGTTAGCCCGTTTTTCTTTGTGCATGCCCAATGATTTGTTCCTGGAATTGTATTTTTTTTACATTCTTCGTGAGGACATCTGACGGTTTCGTATGATAAATTTCTAACTTTGATAATGCTTGGATATAGACTTGCAAAATCCATCACAACCACATCAAAATGTATTCCTTCTTTTGGTTCAACCACAAGTCCTCCTCTGTATTTTTTATCTTTGATTACTGCATCTGACATCACTCCTTCTGATCTTATTTGTAATTCTTCTCGTTTTGGAATGATGCAATTTCTTCGTCTGTGTTCATAATATAACAAACTTCTAATCCATTGAGACACTCCCATTCTTGCAATGTCGTCAATTGGCATTCTTCCAATTCTTGCAATGATTACAAGTAAGTCCATCAACAGATCTTTGTTGAAACTGGTAAGCTCATATGTCAACAATGCGTCATTGTAACAATAGTTTGCTGTTTGATAGAGTGATAATTGATCAAACTCTAACCCGTAATCTATTTTCTCTTTTCCTAACAACGCTTTTGAGACACTGTTTAGTGAAAAATCAGTGTATTTTTGACTGAATGCATAAATTTGAAACGAACGATTCGATAAAGTTCTGTACAAATCCAAGTGAACTCCTTCTTTGAGAGTTGCAGAATCTCTCATCATGTACAACGGGTTGTCTGAATTTTTTATTCCCAATCTTTCTGCTCTGTTGTATAGATATGGCAAATCAAACTCGTCACCGTTGTATGTTACAACAAACGGAAATCCTTTGATTATTTCAAATGCGTCTTGTATCATTTCTTTTTCTTTACTTGCTTCGTAGAATGTGACCTTGATGTTCTGTTCTAGTTCGTTTGTTCCTTCCTCGGTTCCTTCTGTTCTGAGCACAAAAATTTGGTCAAATCCGTTAGAGCCTTTTAGTCCTATGGCGGTCACTTTTTTTTCAGCGAGTTTTGGATCTGGTATGCGTCCTATTTCGGCTTCAACTTCAATATCTACGCTTAGTCTTTTTATTTTTGGAATTGGTTGATTTAGTAAATCTGCCCATTCAGAAATATATCTTTTAAATTCTTCTGCGTCTACCATGCTTTCACTGTCTACTTTGTCCCACAGCAGACTCTTCAACGCAATTTTAACTTCGTCTGAGATTTCTAAATTATGTTCTTTTAGTTTTCCATTTTCTGCATCATAATATCTTCCTACAATTAATCCTCTATCGTACAAATAATTTTCATAATACTTGATGTCTGATTCCCATGTTTCAATTACATTTCTAATGCTTTTGTCTCCTGTTGTGCCACCAATTGTCAAAGGATCTGCAACTGTAATTTTTGACATGTTTATCTGCTCGTCTTTCATCAAATCGTATTTCTGGACAGTTTTGATTTCAAGAATGTCATCTCTTTCTTGTAGAAAATCAAGCTCTTCAGGAGTCAATCTTGAATAGCAATACGGTTTGTGGTTTATCTCATCAATCCATAAGAATAGTTTTTGAGATTTTGGATCATAGAATTTTAGAACAGCTGATTTTGTATTGTTATCATATGTAGCTGAGACCAACATTGATGCTGGCATTGATTCTATTCTATTGGTCTCTGGCAAATTTACTTGCATTTTCTCACTCAGATTTTTCGTATTTGCCGATTAGTGCTTTTGCCCATTTTGCAATTTTGTTTTTGTCCAAGCTTACTACTTCTACTCCTGCTTCTTTTAGTAAATCATAATCTGTTTCTGGATATGCATCAAGACAAACAAATTTTCTAATTCCAATGGTTATTGCCATTTTTGTACATTCTAGACATGGAACAAACGTTGTATACAATATTGCGCCTTCAATCCCTGCTTCAATTCCTAAAATTGCACAGTGCATGATTGCATTGGCTTCTGCATGGTTACACAGACATCTATCCAATGATGCTCCTGATTCAACTTTTCCTTCCATTCTGAGCTGACATCTCTTACACCCTCCCTCAAAACAGTTTTTGATTCCAGGCGGCGTTCCGTTATACCCTGTTGCTAATTGTCTGTGGTTTCTGACAATTACAGCTCCTACTTGTCTTGTCATGCAGTTTGATCGAAGTTTTGCAAGTTCTGCTTGAAGCATAAAATATTCATCCCATCCTGGTCTGTCAAAAGAACTACTCACATGAATCTTGTCTGTTTGTTCAATATATGGATCACGATAGTTGAAAACACGTCTGCGATCATTATTGACAGTCTTGGAATTGTGACTGTATGAATAATCATGAAAATTCAGATTTTTAAAAAAAATTTAGTACCATTTATTACCATTTAATTGTGCCTAGCTTTTTAAAAAATAAATGGCATTTTCCATGTATCCCTTAGATTGCTCTTAATATGCGCAATATTCGATGATTATACTTTTGAAATTAGAAAAAACTGAGGATTTGTTAATCCTCAAAATCATAGTCTGATTCCGAATCGTCTTCATCATCAAAGCCGTCGTAATCGTCTTGACCTTTTTCAAAGTGACTCATGGCAAATCTGGGTTAAAATTCCTAGATTTAAACACGATGGATGATTTGTTCTATATCGTTTGTCTTTAATAGAAAATAGATTCAGAGTACAGTAATAGCTCAACAATTCGATACGAAAGCATAAAATCAATAAATTATGATTCACCTTATCTGATGGCTGAATTTGTTGAAAAAAAATATGTTCAAAAGGATTCCATAGAGAAACGTGATTATCAGATTAATCTTGCAAATCAAGCAATTGCTGAAAACTGCATTGTTGTACTACCTACTGGCCTTGGGAAGACGGCTGTTGCCTTGCATGTAATTGCTGAATATCTCTCAAAAGGAACTGGCGGTATATTGTTTTTGGCACCGACTAGAGTTTTGGTGCATCAACATTACGAGTTTCTAAAAAATAATCTCACTTTGGATGATGTGTCTTTGATTACAGGGGAAGACTTGATTCAAAAAAGAGCAAAACTTTGGAACAATAGTGTAATTTGTGCTACTCCTGAAATTGCACGAAATGATCTGATTAGAGGAATTGTGTCTTCAGATCAATTCTCATTAGTAATTTTTGATGAAGTTCATAGGACCATAGGTGATTATGCATATTCTGGCATTGCTGAAAAATTTGCCAATTCCTCTGCAAGAATTGTTGGCATGACTGCCACTCTACCAAGCGAAAAAGACAAAGCAACCGAAATTCTAACCCGGCTTCGAATTTCAAGTGTTGCTGAAAGAACAGAGGACAGCCCTGATGTTAAACCATACACACAGGAGACTAATACAGAATGGATTAACGTTGAACTTCCTCCCGAACTAAAAGCAATTCAGACATTATTGAAATTAGCTTTGGATGAAAGATATGACGCACTTCGAAAGAATGGAATTCGTTTGGCAGAGCAACAATCTCTTTCAGCACTTCTTCGAATCAGGCAGTTTGTGTTAAATCAAAATAGACGCTCTGCAAAACCACTGTTCACTGCCATTAGGATTCACTATGCCCTGAATATACTTGAAGCTCATGGCATTACTCCTTTTTTGAAATTCTGTGAACGAGCTAATGCCAAAAAAGGTGCAGGTGTGAAAGAATTATTTGAAATCGATCCTAATTTTACAAGAGCAATTCATTTGGCTAAAGAGGCCCAGTCACGTGGTATTGAGCATTCAAAAATTCCTAAACTAAAAGAAATAATTGAATCTGTTCCTGGCAAAGCTCTGATTTTTACTAGTTATCGTGACTCTGTTGATATGATTTTCAACAAGTTAACTGAATTGAAAATTCCTGCAGGCATTTTGATTGGCAAAGCAGGTGATGCGGGTTTGAAACAGAAAAAACAGATTGAAACTGTGCAAAAATTCCGAGACGGTGATTTTCGAGTATTGATTGCAACTCGTGTGGGTGAAGAGGGATTAGATATTGCTGAAGTCAACCAAGTAATTTTTTATGATAATGTGCCAAGCTCTGTTAGATTCATTCAAAGAAGAGGCAGAACAGGAAGAAAGGATACTGGCAAACTTGTTGTCTTGATTGCTAAAAACACGATTGATGAGACTTATTATTGGATTGGCAAACGAAAGATGACTGCAGCAAAATCAATGGGTGATAAAATGACCAAAGTTCTAGAAAAAAACCAAGAGATTGAATCTAAAAAATCCGGATTGGACGCATTTCTCTAATTTTTGTATTTTTTTGCTATATTTTCAAATACTTTTTGCTTTCTTTGAATTATCTTGTTTTTCATTCCTGATTCTAAATGATGAATGCTGCTATTTTTTGCAACAAGTAGATTCTCTAGTCTTATGTCAAATTGATTCTGAAGAAAATTTTCTACTCCTTCAAACCCTCCCGCTACCTCCAAATTCTCAAAAGAATCTTTTGCTAAGTTATCTATGGATTTATCCAGATATTCGAGAATCTCACTTAATGTTTTTTCATCTGTTATCATAATTGTTGATATTTCGATTATGCAAAAAATGTTGTGTATTTAATTTTGGCTTGTTGAGTGTGGAATTTGATAATTATCTTCTAAACTGGTTGTTTTGATTATACCTTGTTGACAGTTGACAAATCAAAGGAAATGAGGGGTCTGATTCAAAAAGAGAAAAAACTCCACAAAGAAATACGTGCAGATTTTAAAAAAATCAGTCAGAAAATTAATGATGATTTTGAGAAAGTCAAGCAAACAAAGTCTATGAAATGATCATCCTAGCCTTTTGATGATATGATATCCAAATTCTGATTTTACTGGTTCTGATATCTCCCCAATCTGAAGTTTGAATGCTGCCTCTTCAAATGGTTTTACCATCATTCCTT
>PFRJ01000042.1:0-908 GCA_002788515.1 Nitrosopumilales archaeon CG_4_9_14_0_2_um_filter_34_16
ACGAGTAGTTATACAATTTCATAATGAAATAATCGTTGGTGTGATTTTTCAGACAAGCGGATCAATTTTCAGCATACAAAATTGTTTACCAGATATATTTATTTTAAAAAAACTTTGAATTGCAATTTCTATCAAAAAATAAAAAAAGTTATTTGAGTTCGTGAATGTGTTTAATGATTTCATTCATCTCAAATACCATTTTTTTCTGTTCTATGATATTCTTTGACTTTAAGAATTGATTTTGGAGGTCTGAAAGAGAGTCTTTTAGTTCAGTTATCTGGGTAGGCTTTGGCTCAAACACAACTCTTGTTATAGGAACAGATTGGCTTGAATCAAGCTTGACTTTGGAGATTTTCTCATTGCAGCCGTAACACGGAGCTTCAATATCGTTTTCGTATCTAGGTAATTTTCCGTTAACGTCAAAATTTGCCTGAATATCTTCTTGTGCAAGGTTGTGTTTTATGTTGAGTTCGCGCACAATATTTTGCATTTCAATTTTTGGCATCTTTGCATACAACACATATTGTTTCATGGCATCAGAAAATGTTCCTCCTTGTTTGAGAACAGAATCCCGTGCATCTCTTGCTAGGGAGATTTTTGCATGAAGGTAATCAAATTGATCCCAGAATATCTCGGTGTTTGTTGCATTAATACTTGAAACGTATTTTGCAAATGCGTTTCTAGGTGTGAATTCTTCATGTGATTTTTCCATTCTTTGAAGTTCTTGGTTTAGGGAATCCTGTGCAATGGCTCTTTGTTTATCAATGAATTGTTTTTTGGCATTACTAGTCTTTTCAATCTCTTTTGCTTCTAAAAATTGTTTTTTTGATAGTTCAATTTTTGCAAGAATGTCTTGTGAAACTGGATTGCTTAGTATTTCCTTGCCTTCAATTTTTTTAAAATCTGAT
>PFRJ01000042.1:927-3840 GCA_002788515.1 Nitrosopumilales archaeon CG_4_9_14_0_2_um_filter_34_16
TAAAAACAGACATTACAATTACAGAGGCAATTATTGATGCGTACAGTAGTTTGGTCATTGAACACAAAATCTAAAAATCATTTAAGAAGAATTCGTAGGAATCAATAGATTAAATCATACTGATGGTTTTAATACAAGTTTAAGAGATTTGTTAGTGAAAATTATCTAAATTGTTAGTTACCTGTAATTAAATCCCAGATAAAACCAAAGAATTCTTTAATCATGGTTAATCAGAGTAATCGTAGTCATCATCGTCACCAAAATCGTCATCAGAATAATCATCATCACTATCTACTTTTTTAACTTTATCTAAATCCATAAAAAATCACCAAGAATTTTTGTAATAAATATACTTGAAAATGATATATCTTCATGCAAAGAAAAGTAATTGATTTTTAAACCACGTAAGAACAACTAGTTATGAAAAATCCATCCTAGATCATAATCTAATCATGTTTTATCATATTAGATAAAACAGATGCGGAAGTGACAATATTTGGATAAAAAGAAAAAATAATAACATAATTTTTTAACTAATTAAAACACAAGATTTTTTTATTTTTATTATTAAATGGGTGGAATATTATGTTGTATTTTTGAAGAAGCAAGAAATTCACAAATCATTCTGGAAGCTAAGTGAGATGTAAAGTCTTGAATATCATAATTTGGACAAATTTCCATAACATCCATGCCTAGAATTCCACAAGAGCTGATATTTTTCAACAAAATTGATGCAGTAAGACTAGATAATCCCAATGGAACAGGAACAGATACTCCAGGTGCATATGCAGGATCAATGCAATCCATATCAAATGAGACATACACGTTATCGCCCAAGGTAGAGAGAATTTCATTAATAGTGTGTTTTATTCCAAAATATTCAATATCTAACGATGAGATGACTTTCATGCCGTATTTTTTGATATTCTCAACTTCCTCTTGCTCTGGACTTCTGATTCCAATCATAACACTTGATTTAACGTCTATGAATGGGAGGGAATCAAAAATTACAGAACCATAAAAATTCCTAGTTGATGACAAAAAATCAGGGTGTGCATCAAAATATACCAAAGATATTGGTTTTGAAATCTTACCTAGTGTCTGAAGTATGGGGGTAGTCAATGAATGATCGCCACCTATAGTGACTGGAATTTTTCCATCACGAAAAATATTTTCAAAAACTTGCGGGATATCTTCTCTAGGGATGTTTCCAAAATCAAAAATTTTAGATTTAGTTTTACCGGAATTTGAATATGCCAGAGATTTTGAGTTGTTTTCAATGTAAACATCTCGTTCATTGGATGTCTTCCTTACTACATCAGGCGCTTTTGATGTTCCTTTTCTCAAAGAATGTGAATGAGACTCGTCTGGAATTCCAACAATAACATGATCTGCTTGTTCATATGAATTACAATTTGACCAACAAAAAGTGGACATTAGTTAGTCACCGATAACTTTGGTTTGACATAGTAAATAGCCTCAAAATCATCACATTTTGAATGATATTGTATTGAGGTTGTTTGTTTACAGTACAGACAGATTTGCTGTACTGTACGATGACAGTCTTGGCAGATCATACACGAGTTTAATTTCATTCCACAATATCTACACGATTCATCAGGCATGCTTATCAAAAAAATCATTATTCTAAAATAATTTTAACCACAAGAAAAATGAGTACAAACTAAACTAGGGTAACCAGTTGATTTCCTGATAGTTTAAGTCAATTATCATTTTGTTTAATATTTTGTTTAGGACTATTCACTCAAGGTATAACAAATAATGAGATGCACTAGTTGTGGAAACCAAGCAAGCTGGAGAGATCCAAACTGCCATAAATGTAACAAGCCACTACACCAAAAAAACTGTAAAGGAAAATCTGCTGATTGTAAATGCCATGCACTCAATGAACAGATGTGGGCACAGAAAAAAGTTGTTGCAAGCTAACAATGCAATAACAAATTTCTACAATCAATCTTAATCACCAATCATAGACATACAAAATTTCTGAAAAGATCAGTTTCCAAGAGATTGTAGAATCTTGTTACTGTCTTTGATCATTTTTGATAAAATCTCAGATGATTGTTCTTTTTTAGCTTCATTTACTAGGTTTTTCATTAATTGAATTTCATATTGTATGCCTATCTTTAATCCAATTTGGAAGATTTTTGGTAACTTTGACATGTTAGGTGATATTACAAGCTCTCGTGATTTTGTACGTTTATCATGCTTAATCTCTATAGAATTTTTTACCACTGTTTGGAGTAATTTTTCAAAATTTTCATACATGTTTGATTCTAGTTTTGTCATTGTAAATTTTTTAGACATTGTAACAGTTCTTTTGATATTTAGTAAAGCTTGGTTGGATTCAATACCTTCAAAGTCTTGAGAAGTAAGATCTACGCCATGTGCATCTTTGAATGTATTTACAATATCAGATATTGCATCTTTTCGGCATGAAGACAGAGTCTTTCCAAAGGGACAATTTTGACAATTTGTGGTGTAATAACGAAATCCTTTGTTTCCAAAACTCGATAGAACCAATTTATTTTGATTTCTTAATTTTGTCATGACTCTTGAAACTACGGCCTCATCAACATCAATAATTTGAGATATTTCTTGATTGGAATATGAGCCCTCGTCAAGTAATTCCAGAATCTCTTTCTCAATTTCGCCAGGGGATCTCCTAGATTTTTCTTCTATTGCGTCTGCAATGTAATGTTCTGCAAGTCTTTGCTCAGTACCAATAACGAGTTTTTTACCTTCAAATTTTACATCTAGCCCAGAATCTACTTCAGTTTTGATTATCTTTCCCAATAATCTCTCAATATTTTGTATTTTGAAGTTTACAAGTAACAGTTTTAGATCATCAACAAGAATTTCAGTCTCTTTAGAAAGTAAAAACAATAGTGC
>PFRJ01000042.1:3879-9110 GCA_002788515.1 Nitrosopumilales archaeon CG_4_9_14_0_2_um_filter_34_16
AAGAATATTACAAATCTCAGTTATTTTTTCCCACTTTATATCATCAAGCATATCATCAAGATCATCAACTAGTCGAAGTTTACCTAGAGTTTTGGTAAATGTGTAAAAATCATTTTTGAGTGTATTTGGAAGCGGTTTTTGTTTTTGTCTTACTGATTTTTTGTATCGTTCAATCAAATCTTTCTTTAAAAGTATTTTTTCATTTCGTAGATCATCTAGGTCATACTTAAAAAATTCAAAGAATGAAAACGATGATGAGTTTAGTATGTCAGGTTCTAATGTCTTTAAAGACTCCATCACAGAAGAGGAAAGGGCCATTGGGCACTCGAGCATAGGCACCCTAGGATAAAAACTTGCGTGGTTTAGGATTGTTTAATTATGAAAACTAAACATCAGTAAAGATTCCAATCAAATTTAGATTAGATTCAACTTTATATTGACTCTAACCATTTTTTGGAATAGAAATAAGCGTAAATAGGTGCGAAAGTGATTTTATCTTTAAAATCACCAGGCCTAACTTCTAATGATTAGTTTCTTTGATCGTTAATTGATATGTATAATAATATACCAAATTGTTTCTGAGTCGATAAAGTTGGAATTAGATTTACTCTGGATTAGTTTTGCGGCAATTGTAATTACAGGAATTTCCATAGATTTGTTTTCAGATCACTTTCACAGGTTTTTCAAGAAATCCCAAAAACCAAAAGATAGTTTTAAAGTTGAAATTATTTGGACATCTATCTGGATCTCTCTGGGAGTTGGTTTTGCAATTCCCATATACTTTATTTTTGGAGAAACCAAAACAGTGGAATACATCACAGCATATGCTTTGGAAAAATCCTTGAGCGTAGATAACCTGATGGTTTTTGTACTCATTTTTACGTCTCTTGGAATTTCACACATTTTACAACACAGGGTTTTGATGTGGGGAATCATAGGTGCGATTTTTATGAGAATCGGCTTTATTATTGCAGGAGTTTCTCTTTTAGAAGCATTTCATTGGATGATCTACATTCTTGGCGCTGTTCTTATATTTACAAGTCTAAGAATGATTACAAAAAAAGAGAAGGGGAAATTAGAAATAGAAAAAACATTCTCAGTTAGATTTCTTAAAAAATTTATTCCAATAGATGTGTCTGAAAATCATTCAAGTTTTATCGTTAAAAAACAAGGAAAGCGATATGCAACTGTACTTCTAGTTGCGTTATTCTCAGTTGAAATGACGGATTTAGTGTTTGCATTAGATTCAATTCCCGCAGTTTTGGCCATATCAGGGGATTTGTTCATCATTATCACTTCTAACATATTTGCAGTTTTGGGACTACGCAGTCTGTATTTTGTAATTGGTCGTGGAATTGAAAAACTGGTTTATTTGAAATACGGACTTACCATTATGTTGGGATTCATAGGAATCAAAATGCTGTTATCTGAGGTATATGAAATTGAAGTCCTACATTCATTGATTGTGATTATTTTAATTCTAGTCTGTACCATAGGATTTTCATTGGTTAGGAAACGTTAGATATTGATGATGTAATATGTGATAGTTTTTGTAAAATTTTGCTTTAATGAATTTAATTTTTTTCTTTTTCAAGCGTTATGCGTTGTACGGTACACATAGAATATCTAAGATTAATTTTGATTGAAGTACAAACCAATTGATCATACAGGCTGAACAGATCATGTGGAAAAAATATAGATTGAAAATATTATTCAGTTTGTATACTTTAGTATACTGGCAATAATTTGAGAAAAATTTTTTATGCAAATATCATGCCAACGTTTCAAGATAATTGGAATAAAATACCAAAGCCAGGATTAAATGATCAAATTCATGGCGTGATAAAAAAAGAACCACCACTTAAACCACGAATACAGCAATCTGTTGGAAAACTCAATCAAACATTTTCGAAAATTGACTATATGCACAAAAAACTACAAGAAAAAGATGCAAAGTTATTCAGCAGAATTATTACTGCACAACAAAAACATGACAAAACTACAGGCAGAGTTCTTGCAAACGAGCTTGTAGAATTAAGAAAGAATGAGAAATTGATAGGCAATCTTAAACTTGCTCTTGAACAAATTCAATTAAGATTATCAACTATGAACGAACTGGGAGATGCAATGATTACACTAGGACCAGTAATTGGCATGATGCGCTCAATAGGGCCAGCATTGAATAGATTCATTCCGCAAGCAGGAGCTGAATTTGAAGGAATGTCAAATCTTTTGGGCGGGATGATGACAGACTCGTTTGGTGGAAGCTTTGAATTAGATGGCACATCAAATGAAGAAACTGAAAATATTCTAAAAGAAGCAGCTGTGATTGCAGGAAACAGAATGGGAGATAAATTCCCATCAGTTCCATCACAGATTAGCAGTGATTTAGGATCAAGAGTTAATTAATTATAATTCAAGTCTTTAGAGGCTTAACAAAAATATCCTTTTATTTATTGCTAAAATAGTCTAAAATAATTAAAAATTATTTTGACGGTATTTTATTTTTCATGGGTTAACCCCTAAAATTTTGTCTAATCCCATTGTCATACAAGTATATTTGCATTTAATTTAATTTAAAAAAATTAAATGCATTTCTACTTGAACTTGTCTTTTATAATTAATGGACTATTCGCATGATGTAACATTTGAAACATGGAGTTTGATCTAAATGGGAAAAAGGGGCAGACCAAGCAAGGTAAAGCAACTGTACATAGAGCGAGCACTTCGATCATGCTTTGAAAGAGCGCTATCTGTAGCATTTGCATCAAGAGAAACCAAGACTAACATCAATACTGTAAAAAAATATTACAGAGTTTTTTCAGATGAGATTAAACTATCTGAGCAGCCTGACTTTATTGAAAAATCAAAGGAATCCATCCAAAGCTGCGCACTTGCAATTGATATTCAGATCTCTAAACTCTACAAACTACAGGACAAACTTGAGGTACAGATGAATTCTGAAATCAAACAACACGGCAAAATAACACCTGCACTTTACAAAATATCTCTTAATCTATCAAAAAGCATAACTGATCTTTTATTTAGAAAGACAGACCTGGTTATCAGCCCAACAGCTGACATTACACTATCTAACTATATCAAGGAGGATGCGGCTGTTGCATAACTCTTGGTTGGTAAAGCACAACAAACTTGCAAGAAATACATTTACACAACTAAAGAAAAAAACTGGAAATTTTGTCGATTCGATTGCATTGCCAACCAATCCTTTGGAATGGATAGAAAAAGCACGACCTGTAGTTGAGGGCAAAAAACGAACATTTCACAATGCACCGTTTTGGAGAGACATCTATCTGGACAACCATCATTCGAAGATCATAGTTGGTGGCAGGCAGATTTACAAATCCACATACATCTCAGACATACTTGCATGTGAGACAACATCTACACCTGGAATCCAGGCAGGATATGTGACATTTAACCAGTATAATTTGAGTGGCTTTTCCAAGCAGAAACTTCAGATTGGCACATTTAGTCAAAATCCAATTCTGGCAAAATTTCCTCGCAACAAACTTGGAAACATGGGAGAGATCTCACTGAAAAATGGCAGCGCCATATACTGTATGACAGATAACAACCAGTACATTCACGTAGAAGGAAAGTCTCTGAGCCACTGCATCCTAGATGAGGCGCAATATCAGGACATTGCACATTTGGAAAAAGTAAGACAAACAATGATGGCAACAAAGGGCAGATTGACAATTCTTGGACTGGGAGGAGAGATTGGATCCCCATATGAAAAAGTGTGGGAAGCATCTGATCAGCGAGAATGGGTTTACGAGGATCCTGATTGGAGAGACCTGTTATTGTTTGATAGTGATGGTTTGATTGATGATGAATATCTAGAAGATGTGCTTAAAGGTAGATGGGTTCCACAAAAGCCTGAAAATACAATGTACCATGGATATCATCTGCCGCAGATAATATTTGCAAGAAATCCATTAACCATAGATGATGCTATAAACAAATATCATACATCTCCAGTTTACTCCATCGAATACCAAAAAAAGAACAATTCAAAATCTTTTTTTACATCTCACGCGTTGGGGGAATTTTACAAATCAGAGAGACGACCGATCACGCCACAGATGGTACTATCTTGCATGAATCCTTACAGGTATCTTGGGTTGATAAAGCCATCTGAGATTGCAATGTGGAAAGACGTGATGGGTAAGTTCATTACAGTTTCTATGGGAGTTGACTTTGGTTCTGGAAATCAGTCAAACACTGTAATATCAATTTTAATTCACTGGAAAAAATCTGACAGAGTTCAGCTTGCATACATTGACAAGAGACCATCTGAGAATCAGATGGATCAGGCAGAGCACATCAATGAATTGTTTCGAGTAAGTGGGTGTGACATTGGTGTTGGAGACTTGGGATATGGCGCGATCCAAGTTAAGACGATTCAGGACGGCGGAGCTAATAGAATTTCTGGCAAGAAATTTCCCGGGGTTGGAAGTGAGAACTTTTACGGATGTCGTAGTATCAGTAATGAGAGCAAGCCAATGCAGATTCATCATGATAAGGTAGATGAGCATGGGGAGGAGACAGGCAGAATATTAATTGACAAGACATCACAGATACAAAAATTCATCGACCTGATTGAAACATCAAGACTCCATCCAAACGGAGATCATTCCAGATCTAAACTCTTGATTCCCTTCTCTGCTGACAGGGAATATGAGACTGACTGGCTGATCTCAGAATTTTGCTCCGTTACAAGGAAGGACATAAAAAAAGACATTGATCCCAGACTGGATGCCAAAAAAGAGTTCAATCATCCTAAAGACTCTATGATGAGCATAATCTATGGGCTGGTCGGTCTTGAGCAAGATACAGGGTTGTATTGGGTTAGCGGCTAGTATCTTGGATTTGGGATTTTGATATTATTTTTCTTCTCCTTCCACACAATGCAGACAATCTGTTAAAACTAACAAAAGAAGCAACAGGCAGGAATTAAACTCAGTTTATTACAGATAGATTATTGGCATACAAAAATCATCAAACCGTTTGGAAAAGATACGTATCATACTAGACAGGAACAACAAGATGGAACGCTTGATTGGAGACAGGGAAAGGGTGTATTCAGAGATCTATCTTATATACTATAGTATACTATAGTAAACTATGGAATCAATGACATCCATTCAAGTTTCTAAAAACTCAAAGGAGATGTGGAGTGCCTTGAAAAATTACCCTGGAGAATC
>PFRJ01000061.1 GCA_002788515.1 Nitrosopumilales archaeon CG_4_9_14_0_2_um_filter_34_16
AGAGAAGAGCAGAGAATTATGAATCATTAATTACAATTGCATCATTTATGATGTATTGTAGGGTTTTAGGATGAGTTGATAATAAAAGAAAATGATTAGAGGGCTTCAGAACCACTCTTTTTAGATGCGATATTCAGAACGCTATCTACATTAGTTACAGCAATAATTCCATCTCCACCTTTTCCTGTGAAAGCTGCATCGGCAATTGCTGCAGAAACTTTTTCTACGTCTGAATCGTTTACAATTGTACTTACAGTTGCAACATGGTTGTATTCTGCAGTAACAGTACCTGTTCCTCTACCTGATCTCATTTCTTGCCTTGCTCCAGAACCTCTGCCTTTGCCTTCTAGAATGGTATATCCACCAACAAGATCATTGATCGCTTGAGTAACTGCACCGATTTTAGTTGCTTGAATAGTTGCCTCAATTCGTTTCATTTCCATTCTTTTTTTGATATTATTTAAAAAAGATCATATGTTTTTATTCCAATTCTATGATACTATAAGTTTGATGGTTATGTCATTATCCTCTGACCTTTTTAGCATCAGAAATAAATAAAATTATGAAAAGCGATGAAAAAAGATCTCATAGACTCAATTATCTTTTAAAATACTATCTGACAAATCCCCAAGAAAATGATCTATATCAAAGAGCAAAACAAATGGGAGTCACTGATTCAACTGCCAAAGACTACATAAGAACAGTCATTATTCAAGCCCAAAAAATCTGTTCACAGTAGATTTTTTACGACTGTTTTAGATTTTTCTGCGTTTTTCCATTCTTATATCTCATTAGAAAATATTAAACAAGATATTCATAAATAATCAAATACGGAAGAAAATAGACATGACTGATCCCTTACTTGATGATGTAAAAGCTCTTTTAGACAAGGATTTTGGTGATGATAGAATACTAAAACAAATTCGTAGAGCTTGTGAACATAATGAAGTGATTAGTAATTATGAAAGAAATTACGTTAGACAATTAGCAGAGAAACATCTTGGAAAAAAACCTGAATTTGTGCAAACAACTGTCAAAGAAAAACCAATAATTCCTGATGTTGTAATTCCTCAAACATATTTTACTCCACAATCACTTCAAACCCAACCACGAATATCATATTCCAAATCAAAAAATAAAAAAATATTTCTAGGTATTGGTAGTCTTGCCTTAATAATCATAATTGCAACTGCTGTATCATTTAGTGGTATTTCTGATGGTACTCCCAAGATTAATGATACAAATCCTACACCTGTTTCATTATCTATACAGACTGATTTAAAATCGTATAACAATAAAGATTTAATTTCAATTAGTGGAACATCTAACACTTCTAATAATGTGAATTTGTCAATTAAAAATCCAAATGGCGATCTAGTTTGGACTGAACAACTGTCTTTGAAAAGTAATGGACAATATTCGACTTTAGCTATAGCTGGAGGTCCTAGTTGGCAAAGTTCTGGTACTTATACAATCACTGTTGATAATGGTGTAGAGACAAAATCAAATACATTTTCATTCATCGCTTAATTTTTTTCAAATTCTTTCCAATGAGAATCTACTAAATCCCTTAGTTTCTCTACACTAATCTCATCCATATATTCACGATAAACAATGAATTTGTTTTGTCTATCTGAATTATCTCCATAAATGTCTGTAGTGTTTTTTGGAATTGCGCCTGCCTTCCATTGATTCATTTCAAAAACCCAAATACTAGAATCTGGATTTGAAAAATCAATATCGTCACAACCCACAACATAAAGATAGCATTTTGTTGCTTGGTTTAATTTCTCATGTAATTTCTCATATGCTATCATCTGACCTTTTGCAATGTTGATTTTATCATTATGAAATCCCTTGAATTCTAAGATAACAAAACTTCCTTTGTGTTCAATAAGCCAATCTATGTCCGTCCCGCCTGAGGCTATCATTCCGTGTACAATCAGATCACCAAGAACTTCTCTTCCACGTGTAAATTCAGATTCATCAAAAATCTGATATTTTGCTCTTGGGCTTTTGCGAATGATTTGTGGGGAAATATGTTGATGTTGAGCTGAATTGTCTTTTTCATATAATGTATCGATTAAATCCGTGGTCTCGTTAGACAATATTTTTCAAATCTTAAACTGAATGATAAGAGAGTTTGTAAAATTTAGTAAAGTTTGTGGCTTTTCTTATCTATCTACAAAAAAATTCGTTTCCTGTTCCTCTGTATAATATAAAATATTCATCTTGATTTTTTCTATCTTTTTTAGCATTCAGAGCATCTTGATACATCTCAAAATGCTCAACTAGATACAGTTGATTGCCTGGTTCTGCAAAATAATCTATTGCAACTAAACTAAAACCTGACTCTGGAGTCAATTTTCTCTTTTCATCCTCAAAAATATCTTTAGTCAATTTTTAAAATACATAAAATCATTGATCATAAATCATTAGAGTTTTCTCTTCTAATAATGCATGTAAGTTATGTACTGAACGATAAACATCTGATTCTTTTTTGGCACCTGTACATACTAGCTTCCCTGATGCAAATAATAATATCACAGTTTTAGGATCAAGCATTCTATGAATTAGTCCTGGAAATTGTTCTGGTTCATACATGCTTCTTGGTAATGTTCTGGCAGCTTTTTCTAAATGGATTTTTCCTCCCAGATTTATCGCTGCTACTATGTTCTGAACTGTAATCACTGCATCGTTTTTAATTTTAATTTTACCCTTTCGTAACTTTTGTACAACTGTATTGACAGCTTTGATTGCCATCTCTTCAGATTTAGCACCTGTACATACCATCTTCCCTGTTCGAAAAATCAATGTTGCAGTTCTTGGATTAGTTAATCTGAATACGAGCCCTGGAAATTGATCAGGATGATATTCAGTATCTGGAAATTTTTCAGTAATTTCGATAAGATCAATTTTTTGATCCACTGATGCAGATGCAACAACATTTTCAACACTAACAATAGGTTTTGTTTGAGGCATAACGAGGGACTTTAAATACGAGCTTTATATATACTAGTCATAATTTTCTTCAGGAATTTTTAATGGTGACCAATCCATTGATAACGATATTCTTCATCGATGATGTCTGATATGATTTCTTTGTTTTTGATTTTTGTTTTTGGAATATCTACGTCAAAGAATCCTAGCTGGCCTTTTAATGGAATTGGAATTCTAAATGGCTTGGCATTTTTCAACAAAAATCCAAACGTTTTATTTTGAAATTTTTTTGATGCAAAATGAAATTTTTGATCTGATCTGATTTCTTTTGTAGAACTGTATTTTTTTACATCATATAATTGAGCTTTACCGACAATTGCTCCTGTCACAAATGTTTTGTTAATTTTTAATCTTTTAGAATCTTCAACTCTTATTTTTAACGGTGCGTGTATTAAAAATTCACCACGATAATTTGTGTTCCAATTTCTTAATTCAATGCTCTTTTTTCCTGAAATTATTAAATCCGCAAATGGTTGAGAAATTGATAGACATTTCACGACTGTTATTCAGTAGCTACTTTGATAAATTCACCAGGATTTTTACCCAATCCTTCAGGCAAATTTGTTATGCCACCATTCAAACTTTCAGTTACTACACCTTTACTTGCTAGTACTTGAGCAGTCATTAATGATGTATTTCCAGCCATGCAAATTAACAGTGATTTACCTTTAGATCCATCTAGATCTTTCTTAAGTTCATCTGGAATCTGTTGTGTTGATAATAATTGGTTAATAGTACTTGCTTTTGGTATTACGATTTTTTCTTTATCTATTCCTAAAGATTTGGCAATAATTTCAATTCCTTGCTCTTTTGGCGTATATTGAGTGTGGACCCATATTATTTTGTCATATTCTTGTACACTGGACGCTGCATCTTCTAAAGAGACTTGAATTCGTTTGTTAGTTGACATTGCTTCTAGATTTTTCCTATATTTTTCAATCCCATCAGCTACTACTACTACAAATTTTCCTTTATCCCCATCACTTATCATTTCTAAAACAGCATACAATGCAAGAGCCGTACTTTCGCCAATATTGTGACCTTTGTCTACAAAAAATTTCAGTAAGTGTTTTGCCTGTCCAAAATCTACTTCATGTTGAGCTGCATATGCCTCTGGATTGTACAATTTCAGCCCATCTGCCTTTGCCTTTGTCCTGATTCCTGCAACATCTTGACCAAGAGATGGAAATACTACATGTATTGCTTTTTTTCCATATTTTTGATTCATGTATTTACTTAATCCGCCAGATGTACCGCCAGTTCCAAAGGAACATACTATTCTGTAGTTTTCTAACGAGTCTCCATTTTCATGTAATTGCTGATCAATTTCTACTGCTGTAATTGTTTTATGTGCGTCAATGTTTAATTCATTATCGTATTGCTCTGGACAAAAACAATCATAAATTTTTGAAAGTAGTTTTGCCAAATTGATTATGTCTTGTGCTACTAACAGTGTCTCAACTTCAGAAATTGATTTATCATAAATTGTAGGATCAAAACCTAATTCTGCTAACTGGGAACGAATATTTGCTGCAGTAGCTTTTGCAACTAGTACATCTGCATCACTATCTTTCATTCCAGGTGCAGGACAGATATCCATATCCAGATCCATTATGCGAATATTCTCACTTCTTAATTCTTTAAAGACTCCTTCTTGTAATTTCCTTGAAACAAGCGAGACAACAGTTAACCCTAGTTTTGACATCTGTCCAAGTGCGATTCCAAAATTCCCTGAAGTTGCTTCAATTATTGTTTGATTGCTTTTCAGCTTTCCTGTCTTAATTGCGTCATGTATGATGTGAATAGCAGGTCTTATTTTGATTGAACCTGATACCAAATTAGCATCAAATTTTCCATATACTTTTAACTCCAAATCTGAAATATCGATCTTGTACAATTTTTTTGCACATTCCTTAAGATCACTGGTCAGATCAATCAGTGGTGTTGCATTTACAACTTTGTCTCCTTGTAAATATGGAATTTTACTCCAAATCTCCTGTTCAAATTTTTCTAGCAGGGGTTTATCATAATCATTTTCTGACATGTTTTCTCTCTAGATGTCGTATTTTTTTTACTCATATAAAATATCTGATAAAATGTGAAATTATTTGATCTTTAATTTTTAACTTATACATCTAAAATGCTAATTACCTTATTTGGTATGTCTTTGAGCCTACTAACTGCCACAGTTTTTTCATATCCCAAATGTCTGAGATTGTTTGCTATTGTTGTTGCCCTCACAATATTTGGACCCAAACCTAAAGCCACCATTTTGATTCCTAACCCTCTAAATGATTTAGTCATATTTCTTACTGCGTCTGAATCTGATGGTTCTCCATCTGTTAATGTTAAAAAAATATTTGGTCTTTTTGATTGTAACATTGGAAACATTTTGTCATAAACTTCGGCTAAAGGAGTTGAACCATTAGCCACAATCTGTGCTAATCTTTTTGCAGTTATATTATTCCATTTCACGTTTTCTGGTTTTATTGACCAACAAACCATGGATCTATTTTGTGTACTAAATGCGTATACTGCAAATTTTACTTTCAAAAAAGATAAAACTTCACAAAGCGCTAACGTTGCTTTTTTGTATTCAATAGCATCTGATGCAATGCTAGAAGAATGATCTAATAATATGACAATTTTTGTTTTAATGGATTTTTTTATGTCTGTAAAAAATGGCTCATTGCCTTCAATATAGCTCTCTTCATCAAATTCATCACCTGATCTCAAATGTTGTTCTTTCCAACCCGTCTTCCATTCCTTGAATTTCATTTTTAATCCATTAATCAAACTCCTGTCGTAGATTATTGTCTCATCAACATTTTTCGTTGTTGGAATTTGCATTCCTATTGTTTCTGGTGATAACCCTTTGTTTTCATTTTTTTCATTTTCATTTAACAATACTTTGTATTCATGATAAACACTGTCTCCATGTAAGACAGCTTTTGGATCAACAGATCCTATATCGCCTTCCTTATTTTTAGAAATTATTTTTAGGGTTTTTAGTAGTTCTTCTTCAGTTAATGCCATCCCTGCTTTCATAAATGCTATAGATACAGGAATTGTTAACAAAGAATCAATGTCTAAAATTTTAATTATCTCAGTCACATTTTTTTCAATCCACTCTGTATCACGTTTTTCATTAATTGCTTGCCTAACAATTTTTTTTGCAAATTCAGTTGCGTTTTTTATTTTCTCCCAACTACTTGATTGAATTTCACCTTTTATCACACCAAACATGAAATACTGATAAAATGCTTCTACCATTCTTGCTTTTCCATATACAGTGTGTAATTGAGGTCTTGATACAAGCATGTATGTATAATTGAAAATTATTTCTTCATCCATCCCTTTCCAAATCTTTCTTCCCAATTGCTCAACTCTCTGTGTCTCCATTGTGTTGAGAATAAATCCAAATGCATGATCGTTACTGAGAATTTTTTTGCAATATTTGATTCGCATTGCTTCATACCATAACGATGTTCTAAACTGTCTATATTTTTGAAAATTATTTCCTATTCTTTTTTCCAATGGAGTTAAAATCACTTTATTTTCTTTGAGTCTTGTTATCGTTTCTACTTTATCTGAAATCTCTATTGTAATGTTTTCTTTTTCAGACCATCTTCTAATAAGAAAAGTTGCAATCTCTATTATGGAATCGTTTTGTAGTTGAATTGCTTGCATTTAATTCTCAAACATTGAAGTTATGATGTCGCTTACTTTTTGATATTCTATGTCTCCCCATTGTGTGTAAACATTTCCAAAAACAATGTTTGCGACTTCTTTTGGCATCATTCCTTTATCTAATAATTTTGCAAAAGCAATAGTTTCTCTTAAGCTTGGAGAATAAAATAATTCTTCAACTGCAGCAGCCTGTCGTAAAATATTTGCTAGTTTGATTGCTTGAATTATTGTTGATTCATGATCTCCTGAAATATATTTTTTCACGATCTGTAATTCAATATCTTCTGGTGGGTATTCCAGTCTTATTCGTACAGGAAATCTACTTAGTATTTGTGGTGGTAATTCTTTTGTTCCACTATGTGTTAATGGGTTAATTGTTGAAACTACAAACCAATTATCATTTGCTTTGATAACTTCTCCTGTTGATTCTTTTAGTACAATCTGACGTCTGTCATCTAGTGCTTCATCAAGTCTAAGTAAAACATCTGCTTCGGCGGAATTAATCTCATCTAAATACAAAATGTCTCCATTTCTCATTGATTTGATCAAAAGACCTTCATCAAAACTCACATTACCATCTTTGAGTGTTTTAGTGCCTATCAGATGACTTTCTCTAGTTCTAAGACTGAAATTCATTGATTCTAGATTCACATTCTTGTTTTTTGCAAATTCTCTAACAAGTGATGTTTTTCCAGTTCCTTTGGGGCCTATAATTAATACAAAAAGTCCTGCATCATATGCTTTGTTTAGAATCTGAATTGAATTATTCCAATCAAGATATTGTGTTTCCTCCAAAGTACGTTTTTAGTAATTTAAACAATATTTAATATTAGATCTATGTTCCAAATGCTTCTACTTTTGCAAAAGCTTCTTCTAGTCTCTGATGTAATGTTTTATTCCACTCATCAAATCCAGATGGGTCTTTTGGATAATTATAATAATGCTCTACTAACCATTGATTTTGTTTTGATGTATATTTGAGTCCATCTGCAACTGTTTTATTCATTGCACCTCTAATTATCATACCAATTTTTCCTAATCCTGAAAAGTCTGGATGTTCTCCTTTACTAATTGATTCCACGTCAAGATTTCCTAGAAAATGTTTCATTCCGTAACTAATTTGTTCATTAGACATTTGTTGTACTAGTCTTCTAAAAAGTTCAAGACCTGCAGTTTTGTATCCATATTCTTTAATGTAATCCAAATTATATTGCCATAAACTTGCTTCAGAAAAATCATTTGCTTCTAACGCCTGTGCAACATTATTTCCGAGAATTGTACTTGCAATTAATGCAGGTCCTATACCGCCTGCATCAATTGGTTTTGGCATCCATGCAGAATCTCCAACCATCATATATCCTGCTGAAACCATACAATCATTTTGTCTTCTCACTGAAACCTGAAAAACTCCTGAATTGTTGTTGATGTCTTCAGGATCTTCTGATAACTTTGGGTTTTTAATTGCTACATTTCTGTGTAGATATTCTTTCATTAATGATTCAACATTATCTTTCTTGCCTAATCTTTGATTTCTTTTATCTAACAGTGATTTTTCAACTCCTAATCCTATGTTGACTTTGTTCTCTGCTTTTGGAAATACCCATCCATATCCGCCTGGAGCGATATCTTGATCTAAATGTATTATACAATAGTCTGGATCAAATTCGGTAAGATCTTTTTGTCCTGGTTCAAAATACATGATGTATCTTCCAGTTGATTCTATATCGCGTCTATCTATTCTTCGTTCTACTTTAGTAGAATTCTGCAATCCATTTCTAAGCATGGATGTCATTCCAGTGGCATCAATTACAATTTTTGATGTTTTCTTAAATGGTTGTCTTGTTTTATTATCTATTCCTTGGATTCCAACTACTTGTTGATCTTCGTATATTAATCCTGTAAGATTAATTTCAAATTCAAATTCTATTCCCATTTTTTTACATCGTTGATTTTGAATTTCTGGAAGCTTCTGACGATTTAACATGTATCCTGAACCATCAAATGGAATTGCAGTTTCTTTATCTGGAGAAAATGCCATAACTCCTTTCACATCATGCTCGATCTCAGGTTTAGTCCATGCAACTTTGATTCTGTTTGACATGTAATCTACAGCTTCTTTGGAACATGCATCTCCACATACCCATCCTGCTAATGATTTTCTGCCTGGTAAAAATTCTGTATTTCTGTCAACAATCAAAATCTTTGCGTTTTGATTTGAATAATGAGAAATAGCTTGTGCTGTAATTGTGCCTGCAAGACCTCCGCCTGCAATTATAACATCATAATCTGTCACGATATTGGGGTTC
>PFRJ01000078.1 GCA_002788515.1 Nitrosopumilales archaeon CG_4_9_14_0_2_um_filter_34_16
ATGCTCAATGGAATAATGGATGATGCTGATTTAAGAGAACAGATGGTAGAGTTGATGTTACAACATCAAGATTTCATGAACTCAATTAGGCATGATAACCCTGATGCAGGACACTAGTCTAAATAATATCGAATTTGCCGTTGTCTTTGGCTCTGTAGATTATGTCTGGCTTTCTCAAGAATATTCCAGACTCTAAAACCCCTGCTGTCTGCTTAATTTTTTGACTGAGTGATTTGGGATCCTTTATTGTTCCAAAATCACAATCCAAAATTATGTTTCCGTTTTCTGTAAAGAATGAATATCCTTTGTCTAGTGTTCGTATCTGTGTTTTACCACCCATCTTTTTTATTGAATTGGTGACTGAACTTCTTGCTAGCGGATGAACTTCCACTGGTACAGTTCTTGTGAAATTTTTTACAAATTTTGTCTTGTCTGCCATCACAACAACTTTCTTTGCAAGACTAAACAAAATATTTTCTCGTAACAATGCACCGCCGCCGCCTTTGATTACAAATTTTTGTGAATCAATCTGGTCTGCGCCATCAAATACAACATCAATGTGTTCTACTTGATCAGCTTCAACTAGAGGTATCCCTCCTTTCTCTGCAATTAATTTAATTTGTAATGACGTTGGAACGCCTTGAATGCTGTAGTTTTTTAGCTTGATTAATTTTGAAAGTGATTTTACCAGTTCCGTTGCAGCTCGTCCACTGCCTAACCCTATGATGTAATTGTCTTTGACAAACTTCAAGGCATCATTTGATAATGCCTTTATGGCATCATCATACGTCAATTATTCTACCTCTGCTTGATCAAGCTTTGATAGAACTCGCATGATGTCGCCTTTGATTTTGTCTAAATCGTCTGCATCTTCATCAAAGTCATCATCTAGAGTAGTTGGTTTTTGTACTGTTGGTTCTGATATTTTTGGTTCTGGAAGTGCTTGGTGTTCTGTAATCTTTGCGACTTCTTTGTTTAGGTCTGGTTTAGTTTCATGTGCAACTCCTGGTTTTGGTGCAACTGATTGAATAATCTCAATTTTGTCTTCAATTTTTGGCTTTGGCTGTATGATTTCTTGTACAATTTCCTCTTTTGGTTTGATTAATTCAGTTTGCATCGCTCTTGGTTGTGGCATTGGTTTTATGACTTGCTTTACGTCTTCAAACAATGGGAACTTTGGTTCTCTTCTTGAAATGTTTGTTAACGTTGTTAGTTCAAATGATTGTCTTGGTTTTGCAGAGATTTCAATTGTTTCTGTCTTGTTTTCTTTTGGTTTACCAAAGTCAAACACGCTTGAGGTCTTTTGTTTTGATTCTTGCTCTGCTTTTTGTTCCTTGATTGGAATTTCGATTTTTGCACTTGTTATCTTTGATGACAACTCGTACAACCTGTCATCTAGTTTTGATAATTTCTGATCCATCAGTGTGATCAAACCATCGCCAACTGGACCCAAGTCTGGATGATGACTTGCTTGCTCTAGTTTTTCTAGTCTAGCTAAAATAATTCCCAACTGGTGTTGGTACTTTAGTAATAACTTGTCTTTTTGAATCTTAGAAAACTCTGACTCTGCCTGGTATAGTCTTGAAATAGTTTTAGTTAGAATGTCTTTTTCGATTTTTAATGTATTGATTTGGCTTTTGATGTGTGAACTGGCACCAAGACTAAGTAACTGATTTTTGTCTCTAGGCATTTTTCGTACAGCGGCTGCTGTAGCAACACCTGCTAATGAACTAAGAATAAGGACGATTTCTTGCATCTATGTATACCATTTAATCCAGGAATACTTTCTGCGTTTAGCCTCTGGAAATCCACAACTTGCACATTGGTGATGACGTTTGTGAAGTGAGTTTTTGCCACATCGTCTGCATCGGATGTGAACTTTCTTCTTTGTAAAACCACCCATAGAAGTTGTTCCTCGAGTCATTGCAAATCACCTAATTTAGTGCCGGTGGAGGAGATATCATAACGACATTGTCTCCTCTGACTACAATGCTTCCAAGGCTTTTAGAATCGCCTTCAGATGGGATTTCCTCTGAAGAATCGAGTAGCAGGTTCATGTGTTGGTCAAAACCTAAAAGAGTACCTCTAATGGTCTTGTTTCCTTTGAGTTTTATCAATACAACTTGATTGATACTCTCATCCAATACTTTTACTGCCATATCAACGGACATCTATTTCACTTATTGACCATGGTATCAAGGGATTATATTAAATTTCCATTGGTGTAACTATGAGCTATACCCAGTGAGGCAAGTTTGACACTTTTTTCCGAGATTTTTGATGATTTCAGCTAAAATCTTCTCCCCTTGTTTCTTTGTAGCTTTCCTTGGATCACCCCAAATTCCATTTTTGGTAGCTTTGGGAAATGATTGATTAGCTAATTTACCAAGTTTTACTATTTCTTGTTTTGTCATCCCTTCTGTCGTTATTCCTTTCTTTGCCAATTTCATTTTCACGTTTTTTGAAATTGCTAGCATTAGTGATGTTTCTGCAAATCCCGCATGATCAAACTCTCTTTGCATAAAATGCCAATATGATAATGGAAACACTTTGAGCTTGTTCTTTGAGATTTTTGCCAGTTTTACATCCAGGTTCTTTATTGGCTTTAAATTTCCATGATGACCATTAATTATGAACACTGTCTTGATATTATTTGATAGCAGTGACACACACAAGTCAGTAAGAACTGTATTTAATGTTGATACTCTTAAACTCAAATTAAAAAATGGTGCATGTTCAAATGAAACTCCGTAGTTGAGTGTAGGCAACAACATGTAACCATTTTTTTCAGAAATTCTTTTTGCCACCTCTGTTACAATGTCCGAATCAGTTGATACAGGCAAGTGCGGTCCGTGCTGCTCAATTGAGCCTATTGGGATCATTGCAACTTGTTTTTTCTTTGTGATTAATTTTCTAATCTCAGGATCAAACTGAGTTTTTACATTTACCATCTGATTCACTTTGATTTTATGTGAACTTTTCTCCAACGAACTTCAAGCTTGTTTTCTAAATGCATCTTCATTGCTTTGAGTAGTGTGTCTGCCTCTAGCTTTTGGCCGTTTGATTTGATCTTCTCCAACGTATCATCTGGGTTTACCTTGAAAGAATCTTGGAAAATAATTGGTCCTTGATCCAAGTTCTCTGTTACATAGTGCGCTGTAACGCCAATTATCTTGGTGCCTCTCTCATAAGCTTGTGCATAGGCCAAAGCTCCTGGAAATGCAGGTAGCAATGATGGATGGATGTTAATTATTCTATTTGGATATCTCCAAACAAAGTTAGGACTGAGTATTCTCATGTATCTTGCAAGTGAGATCAAATCAATGTCGTATTTTTTGCATACTGTAATTATTTTCTCTTCTGCCTTTTGCTGATCTTTGTCATCTATTGTAACAAATGGAATCTTTGCTTTCTTTGCTAGCGGTTCTAGTGTTTTTTCTGTGCCAATTATTACTGAAATCTTTCCCTTGAGGGATTTCTTACTGGCAATAATTGTTTGCAGACAAAGTGGTTCTTTTGTAACTAGTACTGCAATGTTTTTTTGTGAATTAGTTTCGTGATGTGTACTTACGTCCATTCTTTCTCTCTTGGCTAAGCTTTGAATTTCTGCATCGAATTTTTTTACATCAATTGTTTTTGAAAAAGATACTTCTAGATACATTCCGAAAAGACCTTTGATTACGTTTTGATTCACCTTCTCAATGTTTCCACGTTTAGAAAATGCAAAATTTGTAAATGCAGCTACGATTCCTTCTCTGTCTTTACCTACAACTGTAATTCCCACTACTGTCTTTTTCATGACTTGTTTGCTGAAGATTTTCTCATTATTAATCATTAAGTGAAATCAAAATGGTGCGGGAGGTGGGATTTGAACCCACGAAATCCTGAGATATAGGGTCCTAAGCCCTACGCCTTTGACCAGGCTGGGCGACTCCCGCAACGGAGTTGCCATTAAACACAAATTTATCTATTATTGCACACTAGTGTGGCAAAATTTTTCGGAACAAATGGAATTCGCGGAGTTTTTTCTGAAGATTTTACATTAGAATTTGTTCATGATATGACTTTGGCAATTGGAACTTATTTTGAAAAAGGGCCGATATTGATTGGATATGATGGAAGAGAATCAAGTCCTGTTATTTGCAAAATTGTCAGTGCTGCTCTTAATTCAATAGGGATTGATTGCAACGTTGCAGGAATTATTCCTACTCCTTGTCTTGAGTTTGCAGTAAAGAGTCTGGGATATTCTGGCGGACTGATGATTACTGCATCTCACAATCCACCGCAATACAATGGAATCAAACCTGCTGCAAAAGACGGAGTTGAGATTTCACGCGGAGATGAACTAATCATTGAAGATATCTACATGCAAAAAAGATGGATCATAAATCCTCAGAAATGGGGAATTACGGGAACAGAAGACAGAGCAGTTCAAACATATCTGAATGGAATTATTTCACATATTGATTCTAAACTAATAGAATCAAAACATTTCAAAGTTGTTTTGGATTTAGGCAATGGTGCACAGGCAGTATCTGCTCCTGATTTTTGTAAAATGTTGCAGTGTGAAACATTTCTTGTCAATCAAAACATTGATGGTAAATTTCCAGGACGTGGATCAGAGCCTACACCACAAAATCTTTCAGAACTTTCAAAGACTGTAATTGATAAGAGTGCAGATGTAGGAATTGCATTTGATGGAGACGGTGATCGAAGTATATTCTGTGACAATAATGGTGAGATACTAACTGGTGACAAGTCTGCACTTATTCTCATACAACACATACTGGAGAAAAATCCCAACTCGCTTGTCGTTACTTGCTTGAATTCGGGATCTAACATTGAAGTGTTGGCTGAGAAATTTAATTCCAAAGTAATTCGCACCAAAGTTGGCAGTGTTGAAGTATCACGAAAAATGGTTCTAACTGATGCACTAATTGGATTTGAAGAAAATGGTGGATTCATGTTTGGAAAACATAATCAAGTCAGAGACGGATGTATGACATTGGCGTTAATGCTTGACATGTTGGCAAGTACTGAAAAATCACTCAGTGAAGAGATTGCTAGTTTATCGCCATCATTTACAACAAAGGACAAAGTAGATTGCCCTGCACAAAAAGTTCCAGAACTTATCTCTTCATTAAAAGCCGAGTTTCCAAACTCTGACACTAGTGACGGAATAAAGATTACAATAGATCCTAAAAACTGGGTAATGGTTAGACCCAGTGGTACTGAACCAATTGTTAGAATCTATGTCGAAGCTGAAAGTCAGGATAAATTGGATACTTTGATGTCAGAATATGTTACAAAAGTTCGTTCTATCATTTCCAGATAACACTTTTAAAACCAACCGCATCGATGGATAGAATGGAGAATGAACCCTTAGGGTGACGAAGTATGGGAAAAGCATATTATGTTAAATTTGAGACGCCAGAAGACCTTGTAGGTCCAATCTTAGAGGCTGTTAGAGTTGCATCTACCAGTGGTAAAGTAAAGAAAGGAACCAACGAAGCAACCAAGGCAATTGAACGTGGAACTAGTAAACTAATTGTAATCGCTGAAGATGTTGAGCCAGCAGAGGTAGTAGCCCATCTTCCAATTCTATGTGAAGAACAAGGTGCAGCATATGCCTTTGTACCAAGTAAACAAGAATTAGGCAAGTCATTAGGTATTGATATCACTTCTGCCGCTGCAGCAATTTTGGATGCTGGTGATGCACAACACATTGTAGACCAAGTTGTATCATCCATTGCTAAAATTAAAGGCGGTAAGACCGAACAATGAGTACAGTTGAAGAAGTAGTTCAGTCTGAAATTATTCAAATTGTTGGAAGAACCGGCATTGCTGGTGAAGTAATTCAAGTTAGAGTTAAAGTTCTTACTGGAAAAGATAGAGGTCGAATTCTTACCAGAAACGTCAAAGGTTCTGTTAGATTAGGAGAAATTCTAATGCTAAGAGAAACAGAGAGAGAAGCAAAGAAAATTCATTAGGTGTCAAGATGAGTCTTTTAGTTAAACCCTGTAGTTTCTGTGACCGACCTGTTGCAAAAGGATCTGGTACAATGCTTGCAAAAAATGATGGAAGTGTTTTATGGTTTTGTTCTGCAAAATGCAAAAAAAACATGTTAGAGCTTAAACGTGATCCAAGAAAATTAAAGTGGACCAAGAAATACGTTAAAGGCGGAATCCGCAAGAAATAGAATTGACTGAAAAATCTTTATTCATTGTAAAACCTGATGCCGTAGCTAGAAATCTAGTTGGTGAGGTAATCTCTAGATTTGAAAGAAAGGGATTCAAACTCTTGAAACTAAAGATGTTTACATTTACTCAAGCACAAGCTGAAAATTTTTACGGTGTACACAAAGACAAGCCATTCTTTGGTGAGTTAACGTCATTTATCACGTCAGGACCTGTAGTTGCTGCAATCATTGAAGGAAATAATGCAATTGCTACTACAAGAATTATGATTGGTGCAACAAAATCATTTGAGGCAGAACCTGGTTCCATCAGAGGTGACTTTGGATTAGGATTTAGTGAAAATATTATACATGCATCGGATTCACAAGAAAGTTTTGATCACGAATCGAGGGTAGCGTTTGAGTGATCTGATTTGCAAATCCGTCAGCCAATAGTGGCAGTTCTTGGTCACGTAGACTCTGGAAAAACATCTCTTTTAGATAGAATACGTGGCACCGGTGTTCAAGGTAGAGAAGCAGGTGGCATCACGCAGCACATTGGTGCAAGTTTTCTTCCAACTGAAACAATCAAAGAGATGTGTGGTCCATTATACAAAAAACTTGAACAATCAGACACCCAAGTTCCTGGGTTACTAGTAATTGATACTCCGGGACACGAAGTCTTTACAAATCTTCGTACTAGAGGTGGATCAGCTGCTGACATTGCAATTTTAGTAGTTGATGTTAATCGTGGATTTCAACCACAGACAAACGAGAGTCTGAAAATTCTTCAGAGCAGAAAAGTTCCATTTGTTGTTGCATTAAACAAGTGTGATCAGATATCTGGGTGGCGAAAATCTGATACCAAATTTATTTCACAGGCAATTAAGGAACAAGACGCATCAATCCAAACTGATCTTGATCAAAAGATCTATGATGTGGTAGGAACTCTGTCCATTCTGGGATATCAGTCTGAGGCGTTTTATCGAATCAAGGATTTTAAATCCGAAATCGCGATAGTTCCAATCTCTGCAAGATCTGGCGTGGGAATTCCTGAACTGCTAGGTGTCTTGGTAGGTCTGACCCAGCAGTATTTGCAAAAAAGACTCAGCCAAGAAGAAAAAGAACCACGCGGTATAGTGCTTGAAGTAAAAGACGAGGTGGGACTAGGACAGACTGCAAACATCATTCTCATTGATGGAGTCATCAAAAAAGAAAATAGTATTGTTGTTGCAAAGCGTGATGGCGTGATAGTTACAAAACCCAAGGCACTGCTTTTGCCAAAACCTCTAGATGAGATGCGCGATCCTCGAGACAAGTTCAAACCAGTATCTGAAGTACAAGCAGCAGCTGGACTCAAAATTGCGTCTCCTGATCTTGAAGGAGTATTGCCTGGCAGTACTCTTTACGTTGCATCAAATGATGAAGATATTGCAAGATTTACGAAACTCATTGAATCTGAAATGAAATCCGTTTTTGTTGATACTCAAACTGATGGCATCATACTCAAATGTGATACCATAGGCTCACTTGAGGCCATAGTTGAGATGCTTAGACGCTCTCAAGTCCCTGTTGCCAAGGCTGACATTGGTCCTGTGAACAGACGAGATGTAATGGAGGCAAAAGCAATCAAAGACAAAGACAGACACCTTGGTATTATTCTGGCATTTAATGTCAAGGTATTACCTGATGCAAAAGATGAGGCAGAAGCAAGTCACATCAAAATTTTTGAAGACAAAGTAATCTACAGCTTGATTGACAACTACAACGCATGGGTAGAAGAAGACTCTGCACATGCAGAAGACGCAATGTTTGCAGAACTAACGCCAATTGCAAAATTTAGCTTCCTTAAGGGGATGGTATTTCGAAACAACAATCCTGCAGTCTTTGGTGTCCGTGTAGATGTGGGAACTCTAAAACATAAAATTCCGTTTATGAACATGTCTGGAAGAAAAGTAGGTGAGATACATCAACTACAACTGGACAAAAAAACAGTCACAACTGCAAAGACAGGAGATGAGGTTGCATGTTCTGTAAATAACGTAACAATCGGAAGACAAATTTTTGAGGAAGAAGTTTACTATACGTTTCCTCCATCGCATGAAGCAAAACTGATTCTCAATAAATTCATGCACAAGCTTAGTTCTGAAGAACAAGAAGTTTTCAACGACATTGTAAGAATTCAGCGAGAAAAAGAACCAATATACGGCTATTAGCTTGAATGCTTTTTGCAAATCATGTGAATTCCAGGTGCACCTACTGCCCCCATCATCTTATCTACAATTTGTCCTGACTTGAACATGATAAATGTAGGAATTGATTGCACTGCAAATCTCATTGATATGTTTTGGTTTTGATCCACATTTACTCTTGCAAATTTTACATTGGGATATTTCTTTGAGAGGCTCTCA